>NZ_AQXI01000005.1 GCF_000376445.1 Haladaptatus paucihalophilus DX253
AAAGCCGTACCCGAAGCGGTTGTACGGCTCGTTCTCCTGCACCCATTCCTTGCTCCACTTCTTCTGGTTCCACGGTGGGTTCGCAACGACGCGGTCGAAAACCTCCAGCTCGTCGTGCTCGGTGACGAATTTCGGTTCGGTGATGGTATCGCCCTTCGCAATCTTAGCGTCCTGCAGTTCGTGGAGCAGGACGTTCATCTGGCCGATCGCCCATGTGTTCAGGTTCTTCTCCTGCCCGTAGAGCGAGATGTCATCGCGGTCGCCTCCCTCCTGCTCGACGTGCTGGGCGGAGTAAATGAGCATCCCGCCGGAGCCACACGCTGGGTCATAGACGCGGTCGCCTTCCTCGGGGTCGACACAGTCAACGAGGAGCTGCACGACTTCGCGGGGCGTGTAGAACTCGCCGCCCTTCTTCCCGGCGTCGTCGGCGAACTGGCGAATGAGATACTCGTAGGCACGGCCGAAGATGTCCGGATCTTCGAGATCTTCGTTCCGATAGCGGTGCTTCGTGAAATGCGTGACGAGCTCGTCGAGCGTGGCATCCGAGAGCCGGTCCTTGTCGTTGAAGTCGACGGAGGTGAGCACGCGGTCGGCGATGGCGTCGTTCTCGTCCTCGACGGCTGCAAGGGCTTTGTTCAGCGTCGCACCGATGTCGGTGTCCTGTGCGGCGATGTGGTCCCAGTGCGCGCGTTCGGGCACCCAGAACTCCTCGTGGAGGTCTCGGTCGTGGGCGACGGTATCCTCGTCGATACCGTACTCTTCGGCGATCTCCTCCGTTTCCTCTTCGAAGCGGTCGTTGATGCGTTTCAGAAAGAGCAGTCCGAAGATGTAATTCTTGTAGTCTGCGGCGTCAATGCTTCCGCGCAGAATATCGGCAGCTTCCCAGAGATGTGATTCGAGTGTAGCGAGGTCGAGAGTTTGCTGATTCTCTACCCCAAGAAGTGTTTCCTGATTTGAATCCATATGATTTGCAGGTTACACCGTCGGTGTAAATCCTTTTCCCAGTTCGTTCAGGGCAACTTTTGGTTCATCACTACTGTTTCGATCCCTCCGATTTATCGCCTCGCAATCGCAACGCGACAGTATGAGCGAAATGGGGATGACACAACTGTCGGTCGGGGATCGCGTAATTGACACGGACGACGACAACCCAGACGAAGCAGTTGTCATCGCACGACCGCCAGCGACGACGATTGCAGAGTGGGAGTTTCCAACGGACGAGGGTCCAATGACGACCGCTGACACGAATCCTGAGTACCCAGCCGACGCGCAGTTAGTGCTGGTATCATTTCTCTCGGATCTCAATGGCTACTGGGAAGACTGGAACGACGCTGACCCTGTTGACCTTCGCGATGGTGTTGAAGCCAATCACGTCCATCGCTACGGCTTTCCCGAGCCACGCTTAGCACCCGCTGACCAGAGTGAAACCTCACCCGATGGGGAGACGGAGCCGGCCGATAATGAGGCCGAACCGCCGGAGCAATTCAGGCCAGTTATCGGGCGGCTTGAACAGAATGAGTTCACGGTGAGTTATGGTGCAGACGAGCAAGTAACTCGAGTCGAGAAGTTTGGAGTTGAGCACACTATTGACCAGAAGGGGACGGTTGGCGGTGAGAGTGGCATCAAAAATCGGGTGACATCGATTGTGGATCGCTTCCTCTAAAAAACCTCCCGGCAGACTGGCGCGATTGCGCCTTCGGTTGGTCGTTATTTCGCCACCCGTTACGAAGATGACTACTATGAACTCGGCTTTTCGTTCGAACACGAGAACCCGAGAGAGACAGAAACATGATTCCGATCAAGTCAAATAGAATACCCACAGGGTGTCATAGAACGGTTAGCATGGTTTTCTGCTATCGGGTGAGAGGTCTGCTATTGCCGCTTCTAAATGGCGGCAATATTGACTGATTCTTAGACACCGTTTCTCGGGGTGCTACTGAGGTGTGTGAAGAGTTCTATGACACCCTCTACCCAGTGTAGCAGCCAAGTCGCAATCGTCATGCGTAGTGCCATTTTCGTTTTCAACCGAGAACAAATGTTGTTCAAATGTCAGACAATGTTAGAATAAGGTACTAATACCGTGATAACATAGTGGTCGCTAGCCAGCGGCAAGACCCGACGCAATGTTATAGTTATACACGTATATGGGAAAGGTGTGTCTTTGTACTGAGCACGTAGAAGAGAGATGTATGTCCTATTCGACATGGGTGTCTAACCGTTCTACCTCGTCGCAAATCGCTTCAAACTCGTCTTCCATTAACTTGTTAATGTCTTCGCGGAGCTCAGTAGCTTCGTCGATTAGTTTTGACGAGTTCGGTATCGATATTTAATCTCATTTACTGTTTTTCTATATTTCACACTTGATTGAGAAGGCAAACCACATACGATTTACTGGCGATAGGCGATTATTTATTATATCCTATAAACATGATTCTTTTTGAGGCACTGTCTAGTTAAGCCAGTTTGAGAAGCGAGCAGTTCGTTGATTTAGTGCTTTGCTCAACCAAGAACTGCTCAGCGAGACGTTAGAGACCGCGAATCTTGAATGTTGGGAGCGTGAGCGGACGGCGACGCCTGTTAGGGCGTTCGCCGTCCGTCTCCACGCGACCGGTTGTTCACTCAGAGAAACAAAAGCAATTCTTGCGCTCTTCGGCGTAAAACGGTCGCACCAAGCGATCTTTCAATGGGTTCATCGGATATCTGACAGCGTCTCCGACCCGCCGTCGGCAGCGCCGACGCGGGTCGCAGTGGACGAAACCGCTGTCAAAATCAACGGCGAGTGGTCTTGGGTGTACGATGCAATAGACACCGAAACAAAACTGCTGCTTGATATCGAAGTGTTTGATCGGCATGGCACTGATTCGGCAGCTGCGTTTCTGTCTGGATTGGCCGAGAAACACGATCTCTCGGACGCCGTGTTTCTCGTTGATGGCTATGGATATCGGACTGCCCTCTTTCGAATCGGGTTGAGCGGTCGGCTCGACTACACGGAGCGAAACCTGATCGAAAAGTGGTTTCACACACTCAAACAGCGCATCGACCGCTTCTATACATCGTGGGTGGGCAGTCGGCCCAGCGTCCAGCAGTGGCTTGAACAGTTTGTGCATTACTATAATCATCAGAGACCGCATCAATCGCTCGACAACCGAACACCTGTCGAGGAGGAGCTAAACTAGACAGTGCCCTTTTTGATTTGATGGCACGATTCCGAGGTTGATGTTAGCTCCGAAGAAACGGATCCCTATTTATGAGGTCTATTTTGTGTTTGAGATTGACTGAATTTCGAAGAGTTTTTGCTGGCCGGGTTACTGATATTTAAATAAGAAAATCGGAAACCGACAGTAATTATTTAAGAGGCTAGCTACCAATTCGTACATATATCGAACATAAGAATCAATATCACATGTCATCCTCTGGACCATCAGTCACGCTTCAAGAGTTCTGTACGGGACTTGGGTATAGCGACTCGCCCGGATTTTATATGATCTCAGAACCGGTATCAACCCTCCCTACTTCAGTTGAAAATTCTAAGGAAAAATTAGGTGTTGATGCAGTCTATGGGACTCATCAAGCACATGGTCAACGATTCAAACCAATTGTGTATTTTAAGAAATATTCTGATGAAGATGGTGAGTCTCTGAAGCAGATATACAACAACGTGTGGAATGAGGGACAAGCAACACTCCTAATTGTTGTCTTTCCCGATCGAGCAAAGATCTACAACTGTACTCGAAAGCCAATTGAAGACCGGCAGGAAGATATTGATGAGTACCAAAGACTTCTTGACACGCTCGACCTCTATGAGAAGAGTCTCGAAGAGACTCCTGATGTTGATTCGTATAAACGTCCAAATATTGAGAGTCGCAATTTCTGGCGAGAGCGGCGTGGTGAGTTCGATCAAGCAAACCGGGTTGATCAGCACTTACTGACTAACTTAGAGAATTTAAAGAATAATTTAACTGATGAACTATCGATAGGATACACAAACAATCTAATTATTAGATCGCTCTTCCTTCTTTATCTCCAAGATAGAGATATCATCCAAGACTCATTCTACCAGACGAGATTTAATTGCCGAGGATATAGAGAGGTTCTAGAAAACAAAGAAGATACATACGAACTATTTGACGAAGTTAAAAGTCGTCTTAATGGGGATATCTTTCAGTATGATGAGAACGAATACGGCTCAGTAACTTCAGAACACTTGTTAATAATCAGCCGGTTCCTGAACGGAATCAATCTCAGAACAGGCCAAACCCGATTATTCCCTTATCGTTTTGATCTTATCCCGATTGAACTAATCAGCAGCATCTACGAGCACTTCGTTGGGGAGTCTGACACTGGTGGAACGTACTATACTCGTCCTGAGATGGCCGACTATATGATTGACGAGTTGCTGAGCGAAGACCTTCATGAGCACCAACGAATTGTTGACCCTACGTGCGGTTCCGGTGTATTTCTTGTAAATGCATTTAGTAGGCTCGTAGAGCATGAAAAGCGAAATTCAGACGCAGTTGATCTCGAAACACTTACTGAGTTTCTCACGCACCGTCTACATGGATATGACAATAATCATGAAGCTGTACAAATCACCACGTTTAGTCTCTATCTCAAACTTTTAGAATATGTTGACGACTCTATTATTTGGGATGATGGATTTGAACTTCCATCTCTTATCGGGAACTCGATCCATTGTGATGACTTCTTTGAAGTTTCTGAAAGCGAGAAATTCGACTTAATAATCGGAAATCCTCCTTGGGGCTCGCTTTCTCAGATTCGTTCTTCAGCAAAGGAGTACTTAGACGATTCTGGACATTCTATTGGAAACAATGAGTCTGCACAAGCATTTATGTGGAAGGCTTACGAGAATTTGGATCCTGAAGGGGAAGTTTGCTTTGCTGTCCCCGCTAGAAGTATACTCTTTCATAGACAATCTACAGCCGTTCAATTTAGAGAAAAGTTTTTTGAACAAGCATCTGTCGACACAATAGCGAATCTGGCTCCTCTTCGGAGAACACTATTTGAGAACGCAACGAACCCAGCAGCGATTGTCACGTTCGGAAGAAAGGCGCTCAATGGACGAGATTCGATCCGATATCTTACTCCAAAGACATTTGATGTAGGTATTCTCCGTTCGATTCCCGTTGATGCAGACCACGACGTGAAGTTTCTTTCTTCGCATTACCAGAACTTTGAGTACGTCTGGAAAACTGCGATGTGGGGTGGTAGTGCGGACCTCAATCTTATGATGAAACTAGAATCGTTGCCCTCCATCAATGATCTAGTAGACAGCCGTGAGTGGCTAATCGGAAATGGATTTGAAGCAGGCTCTTCGACATATGAGCAAACCCATTCACCGGAATTAGCTGAGTTGCCTCATCTTCGGACTAGCCAAGTTGAGCCATATTATGTCCCAGAAGACGGCTTAGTAGAATATGGCGCCGAACCATATTTTAAGCATCCACGTGACTTATCACTATACGAACCACCAGTCATAACAGTCCGAGCGACGGCCACACGTCGCAATAGAGAACCGGGTGCATCAAGAGGAATAAAATCAGCATTCCATGAACACTCAGTCTCATACCGGTCAAGGATTGTTGGGATTGTTGGCTTGGAAACGGATCATGATATTCTCCGAATCCTGAATCTAGTTCTTAACTCGTCACTTGCCCAGTACTGGTTATTCCTTTCTACTGTCGGGTGGGGTATTGCTAGACCAACACTCCGGCAGGAAGAAATCCTCTCTGTTCCTCTTCCGCTAGACAATCTAATCGAAAGGAAGGAGGAATTATTATCTATCGACAGTAGAATTAGAGAACTAATCGAAAATAGTGTTCGAGACGAGCGTTACAAGGAGCATATCGAACAATTAGATAACATTCTTTTCGAGTGTTACGACCTTTCAGAGATCGAAAAGAAGCTCATCGAATCGAGAGTAAGCACCTCGATTGATTTCTACCATGAACGAAATGACTCGAAAGCAGTAGAGGCCGCAAATGATGAACTCCTTCGTCAGTACGGAGAAATCATCTGCGATAACGTAAACAAATTCCTTGAGTTTAGCGATGTTTCTTTGCAGCCGATCATCTACTCTTCATCAAACCTCATCAAGCCTCTTAATCTAATTACTTTACAGTTATCCGAAGGGGAGAGTCAGCCAGAGTTAGTCGATCGTAACATTGTCCTTGAAGAAAAACTCCAAGCCCTTGATTCAGCAGAATCAAATAATTCGCTGTATCAACGTCGAATTGTCGAAATATACCAGGAAAACTCTATTCATATAATCAAACCTAATGAAGTGAGATTTTGGAGCGTTGCTGCGGCGATTAATGACGCACCCGAAATTGTAGGTGAGTTGCTTGACCGAGCATAATCTGTCCCTTGCTGCCAAGGTTGAGGAGGGCTTCCGACAAGTTTGTGGCAGTCTTCTCAAACAGGCTTATGATGCGGTTCGTGACGCGAGCGAATATGATGTCTCATGGGACGAAGATGAGTTCACCAGAGAGATTGTATATCATATGGACATGATAAACGAGGCAGATTTCGAATATCCCCTCCGTGTCACTTGGGATGAGAAGGGAAAGACTCGTAGTAACATGGAATCTGACGATCATCCGAATACTGCACAGAGAGTTGACATCACCCTCGATCGAGTGCGGTGTTCTGGGACCACAGAATATTCGATTGAATGCAAGCGTGTTAGTGTGGATGAGTCTGCATTGGTGAGGAAATACTGGAAAAATGGAGTTCGACGGTTCGTTGACGCTGAGTACGCGGACCGGTACTCGTTTGGTGCGATGGCAGCCTATGTCCTTCAAGGAGATTTAGACGCAAATGCCAAAGAACTTCAAAAGAGAAGTGACAACTATGAGAAAAGAATGCATCTTATCCAACAATGGGAATTTCAGTATGAACAAAGCGGTATGAAGGTGTATTTGACTGGACACAGCAGAGATGGAGTAGAAGATATCGAACTTGACCACCATCTTCTCGATTTTACTTAGTGCTTGGTAGCGGTTTGGTCAGGTGCGTCATTTTTCCCGTTCTTTGTCACGATGATGAGCGCTACAAGCGGTTATGATGTGGTTCTGATCGGTATTCAAATCGCTCAAGATCTCTAATGAGATTTTTGCAGACCAGACAGGTTTATTCCCATTGATCTCTGAACGCCGGTCGGAGGTTTCGCCACCTAAAATACATTGAGCCTCCATCGTCAAACTTAACCAAGTAATCAATATTATCGCGCTCATCACCCGTTACCTTCCCAGCATTGTCCTGATGGACCTCAATTATTCGGTCCTCCCGTCCATGATATGATTCGTGACCTGGATCTGTTTCGTCAGGAATATCGATCCGTACACGATCGTTTTTCTCAAATTGATTCATACAATTTCCTCCCAAATTTGTTGTCCATAATCGGCCAACTCATGTAATTTCTCAGGATATTTATCAACGACGGCTTCCACTATTTCTTATTCTCTGAGATCTCTATTCGACATAAGCTTAATGTTATTTGCGTGTTTTCACTACCTAGTGCCTGGTACCTCTCGTTCATGATTCGGGCAATGTCCCATTCTCTTATCCTCCAATCATATGTTTAATGATAAAGTATATCAGAGGGAAAATTAATGGGCAGCTGTGGCACGCACGCCACAGTGTCGGTCCGCACTCACGCTGGTCAGTCTTGCTCATGAGACCACGCATTACTTCCCTGTGGGACTGACCAATGTGAGTGCGCTCCCTCTAACCCATCAGCAAACTTCAACCTACTTTCCCTCGCTCGTACAAGCGGGGGAGAGTAGGTTGCTGTCATCCATCTCTCCAACTCAGTTCGACTCGCGTACTATAATGACGATGTGAAGTGGCAATGCAATTAACTACTTCTAATATGTATATCTACCTAGATTTATGGCTCGAAAATATGCAGAGACGACTCCTCTCTCGTCGACAGGTGCTTGCAACTAGCGGGACGCTTGGCGCAACAGCACTTGCAGGCTGCAACGCGCTCGGTGGGTCTGATCCATCCGCGATCAAAGAGATCACGAAACAAATGGCGACATTGACCGTGACGCTCCGCAGCGGCGATGCAGCCACGGCGGTCAACTTCATCAACCCAGATGGGAAGCCAGTAACCACAAAGCGGATTTCGAACGGTCAGACAACAGTACAGCTACCGCTTGTGCAGCCGGGTGATCTGTTACCGCTTCGTGCTGGCAAGTACAAGGTGGTTGCAGAGAAGGACAATGAGACGGTGGGAGAGCAGCCTGTCAACTTGACACGTTCGTATAAGATGGTTGGAACAAAGGTCGTGAATGAGATATCGGGGACTGATTTTTCGACGACAAAGAAGGTCCAGTATGCAGCGGATATTGCTGTGCAACTCAAAAATACAGGCGATGTGCCGATCAAACTCGACTATCTTGGGGCAACAAAAGGCGTCCCGAGTCCAGTTGCGCCACCCGGAAAGGGTGGCATGGGTGATACAGCCAGTCACGTTCGCATGAACGCCGACCAGATACCCGTTAACGAGCGCGATTATATCGGCGCAGGCCAGCGGGTGCCATTCAAAACCGATGATCAAACGCTCGTCTACTACGATATGAGCATGTCTGAGAAGATCCCATGGAAGAAATTGAAAGCCAAGCATTGCAATGGCGAGAAACGCACCGCAACGCTACTGATCAAAGGCGTTCGCGATAGCTCACCCCAGCGCTATTCAGTGTCGATTCAGTACGGCGGCAAAGCCATTGAACGGGACGCGATACGAACGGACTGGGCCTGCGCGCAGGCGTCTGTGACAAGGTTCTCACGAAAGTAACGAGCAACCAGAGGGAGACGGCAATTCACGCGATAGATCGGCCATTCACACTGATATTCTTGGCGACGTCCGGCCAGCCGCGGAACAATGATGTCTTTGTCCCCTGCCAGCCCTTCGTCTGTACCGCAAATCCGTTGACTGTGCATCGGTTGACTGCATTATCAACGACTAACGCCAATTGGGGTTGCTTGTGAATCTCGACAGAGACATTTTTGAGCGTTGCTTTCTCCATTGCGTGTTGGACGGTCACCGACCACCCTGTCGGGAGCAGCTGTTTGATCTGAGTATTCGATACCGTACACGTCCCGCCGTCGGGCCGGAGTGGCCGCTGTTCAAAGTAGAACTCTTTCTTGTCGAAATTCGAATCCGTCACAACAGTACAGCCCTTGATACGGCAGTCTGTACCCGAAATCCGGATATTCGAGGGGTGGCTATTTGCCGCCACACAGTTGACGATTTCTACCGTTTGCTGTGGCCCACCAGCTAGGTAAAAACCGTTGTCAGGCCAGCCCCCACACAGCGATTGCTGCACCCGGAGATGGCCTTTTGCCTCGGGATGGGTCGTGATCCCGCTCGTTGCCCACGACCGACCCGTCTCTGTGCCACCGCCTGACCGTTCTTTGCGCGTATTAATGGTGAACTGGTAGCTCTTGCCCCCGAAGCGCAGATCAACCCCACGAACAATCGCTTTCGCGTTCGCTCCGTGGGCGTCGATTCGGAAAGGGCCTTGACAACCGAGACTATGAATCCCCTCTTGGCGAATGTTTTCGACCACCGACGTGCCGTCTGTGTGGTGATTGAGGATCTGCATCCCCTCGTTTTTCCCTCGCCAATCGGCGATGAACCCGCCGAACACGAATTTGCCTTTGTGCGGGTTATCAGGCACACCGATTTTGAAGTGTTGTGCCGGGCCATGATACTCACCGTTTGTCACATCGAAGCCATCAATCGCTTTCACGGTCCCGTGGGTGAGAACCGCGTTATTGCCGATAATCCCGAGGTCTTGGAGCCCAACGTGGCGGTGATTCGTATTGAGTTTGTATCGACCGGGCGGGAAATAGATGAGCGTATTGCTGTCGATTACCTGCTCTAGCACATCGTCAATTGCCCTCTTACCCGTCTTATCCGCGCCTTGCTTAACGATATTCACCCGCTTGTCGAAGTGTTTCGCGTACTTCTGTGGGTTGATACCAGTTGGGAGACCAGCGTTTGCGTTCGACTGGTTGCCTGTTTGGGTCGGTGTTTGCGTTTGCTTGTTTGAGTCAGTCTCGTCACCAGCAAAGCACCCAGCAAGTGCAGCACTTGCAGTCGCGGCGCTTGCAGCGAGGAATCGACGTCGTGATCGGTGAGTGTTGTCGTTGGTGGAGGACATCGTAATAGCGGTGTGCGATTTGTTTATTGGTTCGAGTATTATTCGTCTATTCGAGTTTTGAAAGGACTGGTGCCTTCAAGAATTTCTATGTTGATCAGTGGGCTTCTCAGTAGCTCTTCGTGGCTCTCGCTCAGTGGAGTATCGTGTTGTTTTGGGTAATATTTCACACCGCCTACAACGAGATGCGGACCGTCCACGTTTGGTTTCGGCATGTAATCTCCTATATGTATTAGGGGGTTAAACTTAAGTCTAATGGAGTGGTAATAACATTTGCACAGTATTGGTCAATCCTAGATAATTGGCCAAAAATAATCGAAGCCACAAGCTCGACAAAGCAATGACAACAATCACATCGGTCCTCGATACTGTCGAATCACATACGAAGACCCTCGCCCACCACTCAGTGATCACCCTCGTCGCCTTAGCCACCACAACCGGTGTTACCCTCGCTCAACAAGGCGGTGGCAGCGTCGGGAGCGGCCTCTGTGGAACGCCACTCGCAGACACGATCAATCAGGCTGCTCCGCTGGTCATTGGCCTCTTGATGTTCGGCGGCGCGCTGCTCTCGGTCGCACTCCACGCCGCGAGTGGCCTCGTGAAGAATCCCAACAGCAAAAAGGAGATCAAAAGCTGGCGGAACAACGCCGCGTTCACCGCGGTGACTGCCCCGCTGTTTGCGTTCATGCTCCAACTGTTCCTTGGCTTCACGGGTGCGAACCTCGCAAACTGCATCAACCTCGTTCCGTTCTTCAACTAATCCGTCCTTCCCCGCTCACTCCCGTTATGACCCGAAATCGACGGTCGCGCCAAACGCGCGCACTCGTGATCCTTGCAGCAATCGCGCTAGTAAGTTCACTTGTTCTTGCGCCACTGTTCACATCGACAGCTGCCGCACAAGCGACCACAACAACGACGAACACGACGAATTCGACGAATCAATCTGAAAGCAACCACTGGTTCGGCGGTGGCCTTGGGGTCAACCTCAGCGGCATCAGCCTCGGGGTTGGTCTCGGCGGTGGCGGTGGCAAGTACTCGAAGGTATGCGGCGGTGGCATGCAGGGAATGGTCTGTCAGGGCGTGATGACAGCCGTTTCAGAGCTTGTGAGCAGCTTTTTCGATAAGCTGCTGAAGACCCTGCAACAGGGTGCTGAAGAGCTTGTCAAAATGCTCATCAACCGCCCGGTTCCCGAACGCAACGGCAACCCAGCGTTCGCTGGACAGCCGACGAATGAGCCGATGAAAACGGCCTACAACGTCTGGCTCAACACGGGACTTGTCGGCGGCCTGATATTGTGGGCGTTCTTCATGCTGTTGCGCTACTTCAGTATCGGAATGCCCAATGGGGCGGCTGGCACGCGAGCAGGCGCGAAAAAGCAACTCCTCAAGGGCAGCTTTGATGGGTTGAATATCCTCGCGTCATGGATTCTCGCCGCTATCGTGTTGCATCTCTCGGTTGGCTTCGCTCTCTGGGTTGCCCCGGAAGGACCACAGATCATCAAGAGCTTCGACACCCTGATTGATCACGCCTCTGCAGTAGGCGTTTCAGCACTCATCCTCTGGTTTTCGTCCGGGTTCATCTTCGCTATGGCGGTGATTGTCTTCGGGCTGGGAATCGTTGCACCGTTGCTCCTTGCGCCGATGCAACCGATCTTCATCGGCCTCAGTATGACCCCTCGCGTGTGGCTGTTCAAGTACATCGCAGAGTTCGGCGAGCAAGCCCGTGGTTGGTTCGTCCCTGCTGCATTTGCTCCCGTTCCCACGGCTATGATTCTCGGCTTTGGCTATCCCATCCTGAACGCATTTCGTGGGGTGATGTCTGGACCATTCGAGAGCTTCGTTGGCGTGCCAACGTACGTTATCGGATTGGTGATAATGTGGTTTGCAGCGTTGTCTGCTCCACTGGCGCTGTTTGCCAAGAGTCGCCACGTTCGCCCACTTGCCATGGCAGGCATGGCCGCTGCCGGAGCCATGAGCGGCATTCCATGTCGAACCGATTGAGCGGCCTGCGAAACCGCTTCTCCTCGGTCGGTGGGAACACGACGAGCAACGCAGCCAGTTCATCCGCGACCGGGATGGGTACCGCCGCTGGGCGTGTCGATCCGATCAAAGGCAATCCGCTCGCTGGTGAGACAAGTGCCAGTGCAAGCGGGCTTGGCAGCGCGGACAGTGACGCACGGAGTGTCGGCAGTGGTACGTCGAGTGCGCTTGGCGGTGGAGCTGCTCCACCGGCTGCGAGCCAGTCGGCGAGTGGCTCTGAAACCGCAACTCCCGGCGAAGCGTCCGCTATCGGTGCCAGTGAGGCGTCTGGAACGACGACAGCCCGGACATCGAGCAGTACGACCAGTGAGACGAGCGAATCGGCCTACACGCGTGCTGGAAGTTCGGCACGTTCGACAACGACCGGAGCAGCAGGCGGGCCAGAGCGAACAACGAATGTGACCGCTGGGAGCAGCGATGACGAGAAGATCAACGTCGTTGACCGCGGTATCCACGAAGTAACAACTTCCGAAGAACTGCCGACCGGACAGGAGTATGAGGGTGGCTACGAACGCTCGGATGGCCTGTACGAAGACGCGCTGGATGGCACTCATCGGCGAAACTTCCTGCTGCAACGCTATGATTCGTTAGCGATCCACAATTTCGACGGCCCGATGCTCCTCAAAGGCGAGGAGGACGGGCAGTTCTATGACGTGACGACCGCCGTCGAAGAAGGTCGGGTTCCCAACGGGAGCGCCACACACGAAGAAAGTCAGAACGTCGTTCAGAACACCCGCTAAGCAACCATGTCAGATAACACTATCACCGACAATACGGGCCGCAGTCACCAGATTTCGCGTCGTGTCCTCGACGCGGTGGGAGCCGACGACGAAATCATGGGCGTCCAGTTGCACGTCAGCCTTGAAGACCTCAAACTGTTCGTCCCTGTCGGCTTCATCGCCGTTCTCACGTTCCTGATTATCTCGTCGCTCACCACTGATCTCGGTCAGTACGCAATCATCGGTCCGATCATCGGCGGGATCATCGCTGTTGTGCTGCTGCTCGTCACAGCGGCGATCATCTACATCGCCCCACGAAACCTCCAAGCCCCGCACAAATGGCTTGTCAGCATTGCGCAGTACTATCGCGCCCCCGAAACCATGACCGTCTTTAGCAACGACCCGCACCAAAACAGCGCATCGCTTACGAACGTCGGCAAGATCCGTGCCGAGAGCGCCGCTATTCAGCGCGCTGACGACCGTTCGCTCGTGGCTGGCGTGAGTGTCACGCCAGCAAATATGGCACTCGCTACGGATAGTGAGTGGAACTCGATGGCGAACAACTTCCGCGATACTCTCGATGCCATCGAGTTCCCCCTGCAAATCCATTCATCGAGTCGCGCTATCGACCCTGACCGCATTGCCGGGGTGTACACTGACCGTCTCAACGACCCGGACGTGCAAGCAATCCCTGCGTTGCAAGAGATGGTCGAAACCTACCGTGACGAACTTCCGCGAGAGTTCGAGCAGCGCGGCACGAGCATTCGCCAGTATCAGATTCTGGTTGAGGTGAGTGAGTTGGACGTTCAGATAGACAGCCACGGCCGCCTCTCCAAGCTCGCCGACCTTCCCGGTATCGGGATATTCCTTTCGGAGATTCTCGGCGTGACCAGTGGCATGTCGGCGGCCGATATTGAACGTGAGCAGGTACAGGAGTTGCGCGAGCGACTGTTGACCGTTCGCCGTGCAATCAACAGTCTCGATGGCTGCTCAGCGTCGATCTTGACCGCCGACGAACTCGCCGACCTTGTCGAAGAACACTGGTCAGGAGAACGCACGCACTACGCGGACACGGATGCAACGACCGACCGTCGATTTAACGAATTCCCGGTTGTGACGGTCGGCAGCGCCGAGCAGCGACCCTAACAATCAACCCCCATCAATCCATCAGTCAGAACAATGAATCTAAACCTCCCATTCACCGACGACAGCGACGACAACGAATCGGACGACGAACCGGACGGCACCGACGAACCAGCGGTCGAACCAGACGCCGATAGCCCGGCAACCGACGCTAAAGCGGTGGCGGCCGCTGGCCTTCAGATTGAGCCCAACGCTGTGCAGATGACCGCCAGCGGCCGTTGGGCGGTTCCCCTCGTGATCACGAACTGGCCGCAGTTCGCATATCCCGGCATGCTCGAACAGTTGACGACCCACCCCAGTACGGATGTGGACTTGTCGATCCACGCCGACCCCTCCGGCACCGACAAGGCGAGACGACGGTTCGACAGTGCGATTCGGGATCTACAGGCGCTCATCCAGTCGAAAAAAGAGAATGGTGACCCCAGTATCGATCAGACCCAACGCCGCATGAACGAGCATCGAGAAGTGCTCTCAGCACTCTCGCGTGGCGAAACCTCAGCCTTCGACGTGACGGTCGTAATTACGGTGCGGGCGGACTCACACGACGCGGTACTAAGCGAGGCATCGACCGTGCGCTCTGAGCTACAAAAACAACAGATCACCGCGGAGTTCGCTACCCACAACCTGTTGACCGACGGCCTGCTCGCCGGAAGTCCACTCGTGGACGACGCGATTGACGCACCCACAACCATGCTGTCGGGCGCGGTCGGATGCCTGATGCCGTGGAGCGCCGGGACCATCTTCGAGGAACGCGGCATTCTCACGGGCTATCATGCGACGACTGACGAACCGCTCGTTGTGAATCGCTGGAACCGCTCGAACGGGTACAACATCTTCACCGCTGGACGAATTGGCGCGGGCAAGTCGTTCGGGACGAAACTGTTGAACCTCCGCGAAGTCGCCAAGGACCCGGACACGCTCTTGGTGATGATTGACCCGCTGTCAGGGTTCAGTTCGTTGGCTGATTCGCTCAAGGCCGAGAACGTCGTCGTCGGTGGGTCAAAAGGTATTAACCCGTTGGAAATTCGCCGGACACCCCAGCATGTCCTAGATAACAACCCGCAACTCAATCCGTTCGGTGAGCGCTTCTCCAGCGTGATGGGTTTCTTCGAATCGTTCTTCGTCCACGTCGATAGTGGCGATAACGGACTCAACAAAGGCGAACGTGCGGTCCTGGATTTGGCGCTCGGTGAAGCGTATGCGCGCCATGGCATTACGACCGACCCGGAGACACACAGTAATCCCAGTCCGACAATCGCCGGAGAGGACGGCATTGATCAGATCCTCGGTGAGATTGCGGACGACGGGGGTGCGTTCATCCAGCGAATTCGGGAGAACGAGGGTGTCAACAGCACCGTGACTGACCTTGAGGGCGGCAAGATCGAAGAACATGCCGCCGACCTCCGGAATGCGATGATGAGCTTTATCGGCGGCGAGTTCAGCAATCTCTCGGGAGAGAGCGACATCGACATTCGAGGGAAAGATGCGGTGTATCTTGACCTCCAACAGGGCGAGGGCAGTTCGGGCATCGGACTGATGGTGCAACTCCTGTTTGACTCGGTGTATGAGCGAGCGAAAGAGACAGATAAGAACGTGATTATGGCGATTGACGAAGCGCACTATCTGATGCAAAACCAGCAACTCGATTGGCTAGAGCTGGCCGTGCGTCACAGTCGCCATCACGACCTCTCGCTGCATTTCATCACACAGGAAGCCAAGGACTTCTTCGTCCACGAGAAAGCCGAGACGATTGCGAACAACTGTGCAATTCGGTTCCTTCATCGCCTGCCCGACCTCTCAGAGGAGAACCGCAAGAAACTGGATCTCACCGAACGCGAAGGCGAGTTCGTTCGTAACGCCCTGCCCGGCACGCGGTCGCGGGGGTTCTCGCATGCGCTCATGGTTGTAGACGACGAGACGGAGGTGGCGAAATATCCCACGAAGGTCTCAGCGCTAGAGAAAGAGGCCGAAATCATCGAGGACCACGAAGAGCGCGAGGAACGGTTTAAGCGGGCGAAAGCGCTTGACACGACGGGTGGCGATGACATCAACACGGCAGCGGATGCCGCCGAATCGAGCAACACGATGGTCGATGTAGAACGCTCTAATCGGATGGCTGCGGCGACGGACGGAGGAACGATCCATGACTAACGCCGACAACGACGGAAAGAAACACTGGAAGCGGTCCTCCGAACACCTCGGTCATCCACCGCCGGATTTGAACCCGCGCGAACTCGATGAGGCACTCTTAGCTCGTGAGAGTACGTACTGTGAACTCTGTAACAGCCGTGTCACCCCGAAAACCCTCGATTGGATGCGGATTCAGATTGACCCAATAGACTACTCAGTAGACAATCACGCAGTCGTCTGCCGGGACTGTGTGACTGATCGAGAGATCGATCACGTTAAGCGGGCCCGCGAGCTTCGCGCACAGAACCGCCGCCCCGATTTCCCCGACACAATCCGTGGACGCATTCACGAAGGCGTGCATCGACTCGAACGCTGGTTGACCGAGCAGGCCGCGCCCCTGTTTTGGCGGCGGCTCCTCACTGTTGTCGGCGCTGCTGTTGTTGCGGTCGTGGCGCTCATCATCGCGGCAGGGTTGTTCGGCACAATTTTCGTCGATCCACAGACCGGCGCGGACTGGGTCGTCGGGATCGTTACGGGAACCAGTGATGTCCTCCATGGGGCGATCAAACCAAGCCGTCTCTGGTTACTGAGTATTGTTCTCGCACTCGGCTATACTGCCCACTGCGTCGAGCGCGAGCGAAACGACCAGACCGGGACGCGGACACAGTGGGAACCGATGTGGTTCGTGGTCGGTCTCAGCGGCGTTGTCGGCGCCGTCGCTGCCATCTTTGTTGGCCTCGGACGCGCTGGATTACCGATCTTAATCGAACCGCTCGCAGCTGCCGTCTACCTGTTGGCCGGAGCGGTCAGCGCATATGCCATCGAACGCGCTCGAAAATGCGATGACGCATACTTTATCTGGCATCAATCGCGGTACCACTGGACGCTCCCTATCCGGCTCGGCGCGTTACTCGGCGCTACGATCATTCTCGCCCCACCAGCTACAGTCCTCCCAATATGGTCGCCCGCACTCACGATGTCACTGCTCGCACTTGGTCCGGTTGTCGCTGTTGCCTATGCCGTCGGGCGGACGTATGCAGCAGACCGTGTTGGTCAGACTGCTCGCGATGCGCTCGATCAGGTGTGGTCTTTTGCCCGGAAATTTCCAGTAACGCGCTCCCAAACCATACCCAATCCAACGACCAAGAACGGTGAAAACCAATGAGCCTCTTCAGTCGTCTCAACCCCCTTTCGAACAACAGTTTCGCCCACAAAATCACGGATCGCTACCAGCAGGCTGTTGGGATCCCCAACCTGCCTGTCTTGCACATTCGACCCTTCCGTGATACACCCGGCATCGACGCCGGAACCACCCTTTTTCGGGATCTCTACCGGGACCCGAAGCACGGAACACCGCCGACCTACAGCTTTAGTCTGCTCTACGAGGAGCGTTCGGTGCGGGTGCTGATGAGTTCGCCCGAACCCGAACGCATTCGCGGTCACGTTTCTGGTACCTATCCGAATTCGACCGTGAACGACGTCGATCCAGCCGACGCCTTCCCGACGATGCATGACGGTGAGTACGTTGCTGGAATTCGGTTCGACTTAGAGGAAGACTGTTGTTTCCCGCTCCGCCATCAAGGGTCGAAGGTCGATCCTCTCTCTGGCGATCCCTATACGTCGCTCTTACCGAAAGTCGCCGCAACCGATGGTGAGCGTGTGATCGTACAACTGACGTTCGAGCCGGTCGGAGACAGTTGGTTCCGACGCGGGAAAGTCGGCAGTACGAGCGATGAAGTGGCCGATGCAATGCAAGATGGCCGTCTTGTCGGCGAGATCAATCCGCATGTCGTAGAGTCAAAGCGCGACCGCCACATTGCGACCGATATTCAGAATCAGCGCGGCCGACCTGCATTCCACGCGAGTCTTCGCGTGCTTGCGGTTGGCCCAACCGCCGAGGCTGCCGAAACACGTGCCCAGTCTATCGGCGAGTTCTTCACAACGACGTTCAGCCATCCCGGCGGCCAGTCACTCGTTCCAACACCCCTCACGTCGAGTGAGGCGATACAGAATGCTATCGAGGCGATCTCAACTCGTGATCTTTGGTTACACGGCCAGCAGCCGGGCCGTGCGCGGAGTTGGTTGACCGGCACCCAGAGTGTCCTAACAGACCAAGAGTTGGCTGTACTCGTGCACATTCCCACCCAGAACGATGTTCATGCCCCGGATTTGGACTGGAACCGAATGCAGTCGGGACCGGGTGCACCCGCCGATTCAACCCAGCATGCAACCGAGACAGAAGAACAGGACGGTGCGTGGTGATGTTCGACACAATTCGCAACGTCCTCTCGGGTGACAGCCAGCACCCCGAGACTGACGACGAAAGCGAAGATGATGACGACGAATGGCAATATGAGTACCAGCAGGATGACGTGGAGTTAGTCGAGGGCCAACCGATGATCGCTCGCGATACCGAGCAAGACGAACTGTTCGCGGGCCCGCTCTCACGAAGCATGATGGAAGGGCCACGGACGAATCCGGAGCAGCCATTGTTCGTTGGGGTTGGCACCCGTCGCGGGCGACATGCAGGCATCGAGCAGGAGGACCTGCTCAAGCACACGGTGTTGCTGGGACCGACCGGCTACGGGAAGTCCACCCTGATGGACAATATGATTCGAGCGCAATCTGAGGCAAATTTCCCGGTCGTCTTTATTGAGCCAAAGGGTGACGATAGCCCCAAGCTCATCGACATTCTGCCTCAGCATCGTATCGACAATGGCGATTTGGTGTGGCTCGAACCGGGCGGAAATCGGACGGCCACTGTCGGGCTGAATATTCTCGATCCGGGGGTTGAGTCTGACGACCCGATGTTTGATACGGCGGTTGAAAATCTGGTCGAAGACCTCACGAAGATGATCGGGATCGACGAATATTGGGGACCGCGTATGGACGGCATCACGAAGACGATGGTTCGGGCGACCGCCCGCCTCGACTACGAGTTCACCCTGCTCGACCTCTATTACATCCTCGCTGAGGAAGAAAACGCCCGCGAGTTCGCCAACCTCGTTGATCAGAGTGGCCTTGAGTGGCTAAATTATACGGAGAAAATCGCGGAGATGGACGACGACAACCTCGATCCGATTCGCCGTCGTCTCAAAGATTGGGTTGAAGATCCTATCGCCCGGCGTGTGATCGCGTTTCGTGATTCGACCGTCAATCTCGCCGATATCATCGAAGAGCGCAAAATCCTCGTCGTGCGAATGGGACCGGAACGCGACGAACTCAAACAAATGGTGAGTACGGCGATTATCCGAAGACTGTGGTCGCACGTTCGGGCGCGGTCTGAAATGCGGGAGAAAGACCGCATCCCCTGCAATCTCTTCATTGACGAATTCGACTATGTCGCCCATCAAGACAGTGCGTTACCGACCATGCTTTCGAAAGCCCGGTCGCTTGGGCTTGGCATTTTCATGGCGATGCAGTACCCCTCGCAGGTGCCCAGTGACGTGCAAGAGGCGATGTTTGCGAACAGCAACACCGTTCTTTCGTTCAAAGCAGGCCATCCGAATCACGCCCGTCAGATTGCGGATGTGCTCGATATCGACTCGTCAATCCTTACGTCCGAAGCCCCCCACCACGTGTGGATGCAGATGACGGTCGAGCGCAATGGGCGGAAAGAGACTGCTCCCAGCTTCCGGACGTACTGCCATCCACCGTATCCACCGCTGCGGAGCGAAGCCGAGCGCTGGCACATCATCGAGGATTCAGCCCGCACCTATGGCCGGACACCACGCTCGTCCGAAGAATTGCGTGAGGAACTGCTGATTGACGAAGGGAACGGCCCGAACGACGACACGGACGATCCACTCGCCCAACCCACCCAACAGGCGGAAGCCGACGCAGCGAGTGCGTGTGAAGCGGTCTACAAGACGGTCTGGGACGAGAGTATCCAACAAGGCGATCCCGGTGGGTGGGTCGATCTGACCGACACGCGCGTGGTCGAACGACTGGCCGACTATACGCCCGGTGTTGAGTCATTTGTCGATCACAACGACGCATGGCGGCGCGTCGTCCAGCAGGTGCCCAAAAACGATCCGTATCTCGAAGAGGACACCAGCGGCAGTGGCCATCTCTTGCAGGTTGATCCCGCGCCGGTCTACGCGGTCGGCACAAAACAAAACGACGGCGGCCCCGACCATATCGCACCGCTGCAAGACGCCTACGTTGCCTTGACGCAGCTAGGGTTTATCGTAGAGATTCCCGAGCAGACGGGTGACGCGATGCCGGACGGCCTCGTTCGCCTTGACGATATGCTGGACGTTGATCGAGACGATGACCCTGAGGCGATTGCAGATGCAATGGTTGAATTCCGTGATAACCATCCGCTCGTACATCGATTAGCAGGCACACGAGACGCCTATATTGAAACCGAGCACACAACGGGGAGTTCGCAGCCGTCGCAGACGGTGGAGAATCTGGCACAGGCGGCGAATGCAGGCCACCGGTGCCTCTTCCTTTCGCGGGAGGAGACGGCAGAACACGTCTATCGAACGCTTGGTGAGGGACCATTTGGCTGTTGGAGCAATCACAGTGTGGACGGTGAACGACGGTTCTACACGGGCACACAAGCACTCAGAATTGACGGTGACGTTATCACCCGACCGGGAGCCAGCGATAACGTCTGGGTGCACGACGAGGCGACCGACGAGTACATTCTACGCGACACAGACGGGACGGTTCACGCCCGCTTTGACTCACCAGCCCGGATTTTCGAGGACAGAGATGCGTATCCTGCAGGCGGCGAACGCAACGTGAAGCCACCAATCATCCCTGAGTATGAGATTGACGGCGACCTCGACGCAGTGGAGTGGGACGTAATGATCGTGCCAGAGCCCGAAATCAATGAAGATGGCACCAAGCAGCGGCTGACGCCAATGGACCTACGCGTGATCGAGGACGGCCAGCAAATCTCTGTGCCGCATTTGCTACGTGACGATCCACCGACGCACTACGACACAGAAGACAAGGGCAGAGAGGGTGATACAAACGGTGGAAGTGGCGCGGCTACCGAGGAAGAGGCAACGCAAGAGAAGAGTGAGGAGCCATCGAGCAGCGGAGAGGGAGAGGAGTATCTGGCCGACGATCTCTCAAATATCTTTAACTGATTGCTAGTCGCTGAGCCATTCCTGTGCGGTCTCTTCTTTCACCCCGCCAGCCTTCACGGCGATCTGCACCATCGCCTCTTTCATCGTCTCAACATCGTCTCGAAGATCCGAAACGTCGGCGCGAAGCGCCTCGAAATCCTCAGGTTCAACAAGTGGATTCTCGGGGAGTTCTAACCCATCATCACAGAACGATTCACCACGGTCTGTAAGCCGCCAGACGATCGCGTGTGAACCACGACCCGCATACTCGCGGTCCACTTCCTCGACTAGCTCCCAGCGCTGGAGCTTGGTCATGTGGTGGTTCATACTCCCACTGGGGACGCCTGCCTGCTGGCGGAGGTCCGATGTGTTGGCCGAATAATTGTCAGTTGCGTAGAGGACAGTAAGGAGGTTGCGGCGGGCCTCTCCAAGATGGGTACGCATCTCATCGAACGACGGGGGAAACTCATCAGAGGTTTCAGTTTGGTTAGCATCGTTCATGAGGCCATATTAAGGTTTGAAGGCCTTAATACTTATCCACTATAAAGCCTTACTAAGCGAAACGACTCACTAGTCATGGGACCAAAAAATGGGCGCGACTACAGGAATGGGAGACAGGAACAAGAATTATCAGAAAACAGATGAAGCGAAGAGTGGAAATTGAAGATGGTAACGAGAAGGCTGGCACCCTGCCAGTGCACCGCAGTGGGCGCCCGGGAAATATAACGAGAAAGATAGGATACTGAGGGTGCGCAAAAGTGGGCACCCCACCGAGTGCGAGCAGAGTCATGGGCGAGATTAGCACCCGCGACGAGAAGGGACAACAGAGTAGAGTGGGGACAGTCCACCCAGCGCGAGCACCCAGAATGATCACCAGAGATGAGACAGTGGGACAGTCAGGCTAGCGCCGAGAACAGCGACAGAAAATGAGAGCACTAGCGCGAAGAAAACACGACCGACAAGCACGGGAAAAGATAGTCAGAAATCAGAGAAAAGAGAGGAGTGCGCGAGTGGGGCAGGTGGGGCAACGCGATCAACGACGGGAGACATCCAGCAGGAATTAGGGTCAACAACACTCACGACCACTAGTAATCTGTCAGATTTCGGGAACATATGGGACACAGGCGAAGAAGCACCGATGGCCCACGACATCGAGGGGGACAGTCAGCGAGAGCGCTGGCGTCCAGGACAGCACGAAGACCGTGGCGATCACGGCAGGCGAGGAGGAGGGAATCACAACCTGAGAAACACGGGCAACATCAGCAGAGCCGACAATGGGAGTGGAACCACACTGGAATTCTTGCAAAACATCGCGAACAGCAGCACCCCAGAGACAGAGTGATGACCACGAGAAAGAACGTAGCACGAGCATGCAGGACAGTCACTGGGCGTGACAAAGCCGGACAGTCCACTTCTGGCCGGACAGGTCCGACAGAACGCTGTGCGTCTAGTTTGGGGGTGCCACCTCTGCACCCGAACAGAGGGGGTACCGACGAGCGACACATCTCTACTCACAGCCTGAGCAATGGCCGGGTGCCACCACCACCACGCTTCATCTGGGTTCCGATGTGACGACCTGATCTGGGTGCCGACCCGAGCGCACCAGTGGGGTGCCAACGTGGGCGACACACCACAGTTTCAGTGAGCGCACCACGCGAGGAGAGGCGACAACAGCGGACAGCACCGCCAGCACGAGGGACTGTCCACCAGCGACAGACTGCGGTGTCCGCCGGCCACCGACAAAGGGGACTGTCAAATCAGGCGACCAGTACGCCGAGCCTCTAGCTAGTTGCGGCGTCGACGGCGCATTGCACCGAGTATGAACCATCACGCACAGCAGGGCCGACTGTCCACCGGGCGAGACATTGAACTCACTGAGCTCGAGCAGCACTAGACTGTCAGCCCAGCACGACCCAAAGGGGACTGTCACCCAGAGCGAAGCAAGATGGACCGGAGAGGGACGAGGACTGCTGAAGACGGCCAAATTACTCCGGAAATGTGGTGTCCTCTCTCCGAGAAAACGGACTGTCCACCGGCTAGGACAATCTGACTGTCCCACCCGCGTTAGCAGTGGCGGTCTGGTCGGTCGAGGCGATCTGCTGCCGTGCGTTCGGTTCGGCACATTCATTCGCTTGCCATCGCGCATCATTCGCCACCCCCAACGTTGAACTAAACACAGAGATGACCACCAGTATGCATCGCTCCCTCCCTATGCTCGGACTTGTCCTACTCGTTGTCCTCGCAGGCTGTCTCGGCAGTCTTGGACTCGGCGGTAGTAGCGACGATCCCACAACCACACCGAGCAGCACAGAGCCGACGCAGACGGCAACCAACACGCCGTCAATGACGACAACCGAGGCAACAGTCACAACCACTTCACCGACCACAACAGCCACGCAGACAGCCAGCACAACCACAGCAGCAACAACGTCACCGAACAGCACGGCAACCCAAGCAACGACAGTACCGACACAGACCACCGCACGAATCGACGCACCGAGCGGCAGCCAGCGCTTCGAAGCACGGGTGACGAAAATCGTCGATCCGACAACCATCAAAATTGAACGCAACGGCAAGACCCAGACGATTGATCTGATCGGTGTACGCGTCCCGAAGAGTGGTCTGTACCACAAACGAGCGCTCCAGACTACCAAAGCACAGCTTGAGTACAGCACCGTCACACTCGTCACAGACCCACAAGTGGGAAGCAGCAGTGACGGCCATCCACAAATGTACGTCTATACGGGGGAGTGGCTGTACAATACGCAGTTGCTCCGATCAGGCTATGCACGAGTGGCAGACGGGGAGTTCAGTAAACGGGCGGAGTTTGAGCGAAAGCAGCAAGAGGCCAAGCACGGCGGCTATGGCCTGTGGAAGAACACGAGCGCGTGAGCCAGGGAATAACAGCATAGAAATGTTTATTTTATAAGATTTATATTGTTGGATTGTGTATTTACGTTATCGCTTTTTGGTCGGGATTTATTTGATTTGGATCATAGCAGGAATATTGCTTATCTGTGCCAAAATAGGGCTCATACCTCTCTATGAGATCGTCGAACAAACCGTCATCGTTGGTGCGATAATTTTGATGGCTATTGGAACAATACAGATCCTCGTCCGTGGTGTCACCCGACTTCGAACACTTATCGAGAATCATCAGTAGCATCGGTTTCATTGTTGATGGAAACGCTATACGGGTGATCTGCGGGATTCTCGTAGCTCTCGTTGGAGACATCGATAACTCCGGACCCACTGCCTCATGTTGCACTAAGCAGAACTAGGAGAGTCTGGCAAGCGTGTCGAATTGTATAATATTTGTAGTTTCAACCAGTGCGTTCCCCGTTCTTCCGAGTGGAATCTGTCAATAACATTAAATTGGCCGTTGTCGTGAGTTTGACGAGCGTTTATTGTGAAAGGCGACTCAAAACAAATTCCACAACCGAAATCCAGGGTTAAGGACGAGATAGATAATTCCGAGCATAATTAATGCTTCGAATATACCTGCCACTAGAATTTTCTTTTCAATTGACTTGAGAAGCGTTAAATCAGGATTCGGTGCTTTCCCCTCAAAATATACGGTCAAGTGCATTCGGTTAGAGACAAACAGACCGAATAACCACAATATCCAACCGAGAACAAACACACGTAGCATCCAGGGGCTATCGGCATGTAATAGACCGAACTGGTCTGCAAGAAGGCTTCCAGAAAGTACAGTCATAAAGCTCACTGCAAGCATGAAGAGGACTATTTTGGGAATCGTTTTCCGAATAAATTGATTTACAGTAGTGGGATCTATAAAGCCAAGATAAAGGATTAGAACCGCTGGAACGATAATTGCCATTCCAAACCAGATTATGCCACTCAAAATATGAATATACAACAGAGTACTGGGGTTCTTATTGAGAGATACTAGTCCTAGGAAAAATATCGGCACTAAGATGACACTTCCAAGAAATGAGATCGAGGGTTCTTTACCGACTTCCACCATCTGATTGGCGAATTTTGGAATAGTAGAATTGTTCATGGATTTTATACGTGAATAATTGAGTAATGTCCATAGAGTACTTAACAGTATCGACTCAGTTTAGCAACTGAAAAAGTTTCATTCTCTGTAGTCAATTGATAACGATACATACTGATTAATTCGAAATACTTCATAACTCCATTCTACCTCTTATTTTCACAGCTTATGAGTTGAATCTGTATTTATCACTAGTCTTTATAGACGACCACATGGATGAAAATGCATTATAATGTTGGAATTCAAAGAATTAGTGTGTCTCTCAATATTGGGAATAATTCCCAAAAGCATAAAGGCCGTGAGTACGCAGTATCGTATCAAAGATGATGGCATCTGAGTATTAGATTGATACAAAACCATCACAAGAATTAAAAATAAAAGGCTGAAACAGAACATACACAACTACAATCGATATACTGATTAGGATTGGACGTAACATGATCGAAATACACTTTCCATAGAATGAAACAAAGAAACAAACTGCTATTCGGGGGTATTGGGATTTTACTTCTCTTTCTCGTTCTTGCAGCAACGACAATGAACGCAACAACAACATTCGTATCACCTACGAGTATCCAAGACGGGAACTACGAAGGAGAATGGGTCAACTTAGAAGGTCGCGTTACTAATCTACACCAGTCAAACGGGCAAGTTGCTTTCGATGTGGTTGACAATAACACATCGGTGAGTGTTTCATATGAAAAGACAATGCCAGAAACAATGCAGAACGGGCGTGTGGTCGTAGCGAAGGGTGTTCTCCAGGATGGCCATCTTGATGCTCGCAAACTTTCAGTCCGCGCTCACGAGGGAAGCAAGCGACCCAATAAATCGATGCAATCGTAGTCGTTCTAAGAGAGATGTATATTGCTCGCAGAAAGACGCCATTGGAAGATAGCAAAAATGACACTGATAGAAGTCGATAATTTGACGAAGCGTTTCGGTCGTCTTACAGCAATTCATGATGTGAGCTTTCAGGTTGGGGACGGGGAACGTATTGGGTTGTTTGGACCAAATGGTGCGGGAAAGACAACTGTTCTCCGCATCCTTGCAACACTTTCTACCCCAACAAGTGGACGGGTTTTCATTGACGGGCGAGAACTTACTAGAGATAGAGCAGCCGTTCGACAACAAATTGGGGTTCTCTCTCACGAGACAATGCTTTATGATGGGCTGACAGCACGTGAGAATCTTCAATTACATGCCCGTATCCACCATATTGATATAGATCGCTGTGACCGTGTATTAGAATTAGTGGGGCTTAGATCAGATGGTGAACGTGACCCGAGCACCTTCTCTCATGGGATGCGAAAACGTCTTTCACTCGCTCGAGCCTTGTTGCACGAGCCAGCCGTGTTACTACTTGATGAACCATATTCCGGCCTTGACCGGCGTTCCATGGTTGATTTCGACCAAATCCTGGACGCAGTTGGTGTAGGAACGGTCATAATGGTGACTCACGATTTCAAACGAGGGTTTGATTTCTGTGACCGTGCACTAATTCTCGATGCAGGTACTGTCTCCCGTGATGTTTCACTACGAAGCCTTACCTCACCGTCAGCGTTCATAAACCAATATCAGACTGCTATCGGACTAGAGGACAACTGACGATGGGTATATATCTACGGGTTGCCATAGAAATATTTCGGAAAGATTTGCAAATAGAAGCCCGTTCGAAGCGTATCTTCAACACAGCCGCTATTTTCTCTTTACTCGTTATTGTCGTCTTTGCGTTCAGCTTCGCCCAAACGTTCGTTGATCTTACCGTTATTGGAAGCGGTGCACTTTGGGTCTCATTCGTCTTTGCCGGCACATTCAGCGTTATCCAAGGTGCCGCCAGTGAAGAGCAGGACGCTGCACTCGACGGACTGTTGCTCGCACCTGTTGATCGATCGGCTATATATGCTGGGAAAGTCGCGAGTTCGACAGTATTTATTGCAACCGTCGAACTTCTCACGTTAGGGTTCGTCGTAGTGTTTCTTGATTACGCCCCTCCCGTTGCGATGTTTCCTGCGTTCGTCGGGGTCATCATCGCTGCGTCCTTCGGTTTCTCCGCCGTTGGTGTCTCACTATCGTTGTTAACCGTGAAATCACAACTTCGGGAGCTACTACTTCCGATGCTATTGATTCCACTCGTTATCCCAGTGCTTCTGGCCGGAATCTCGCTCACACGAAGTCTTACGACCGGCAGCAGCTCCCACTCGTGGATAATTCTGTTGCTCGCGTATGATGGAATCTTGTTTCTCTCCGGCTTTATGACATTCGAATATATCGTTGAGGGCTAGGCAAATGGTAATTAAAGCACCCGATACAGTAGTATCCCACCGATTACGATACTCAAGAAAGAGAGACCTAAGATGGTAACTGGAAAGTCAGAGCCATTACTGCCGCCGTCATCATCAACTGACTGGTTGTTTGCCATCTGACGTGCGTTCTTCGGGACGTTGATATGTATTTCGTTCCCGCTCTGGATCGGGGCTTGATTCGTTAACATAGAAATCGGGGCCGATCCAGGTCGAAGATTTGAAGAGTGTGATATCTGTGAAAGATTATAGCCCTGTAAAACGGCTGCGACGCGATCGGTGTCGTGACTGAGCGACTTTCGAATTTCTCGGCCCTTGAGATTGTAAGCGACGCCGATCTGAGCTGTATCGTTTGCCGCAATAGTCGCATTGACATCAATACCATTATCATGACGTGTGAATGTCGTTTGACGATTGCGGAACATTGCGCCTGTCGGCGTCGCATTTTCCGGAAGCGCGATGTGAACCGGTCCGACGAAAGGTTGGTTACCGGTATTGTTGATCGAAAGCGTCTCGACAACGCTCAGCCCAGACCCGTTTTGTCGTGGTGATACCTGTATTACGTGACTGGCTGGATCTCCCCCGGAAACGGTCAAGTTGGTTTCCTTGCCTGTCGGTTCTCGTTTCACAAAGTGAACGTTTGTCGCATTCGCACCGGTCGTGATCGTCTTTTTGTACGGAACACCTGCAATTCGCATCCAGAGCGTGTAGGTTGTGTTTGATTCTACTGGTCCAAATTCAAACGTGCCGTTTTTAGATGCATTCACCTGCCCGACGGGCGGTCCGGTCGGACTTGCGACGAGCAATTGTGCGTTCGGAACAGCTGATTCGTTCTCAGTCACGACGCGTCCCGAAATGGTTGGTCCCAAGTCAAACGAAAGGCCGTCAGTGTTCTGCGTTAATACATAGTGGGCGAGGTCACCGTGGGAAAGTCGAACGTAGTACAGTGGAGCTTTCGTAACGTTGTCTGCGTTGAACGACCCGTCAGAGACTGTCGTATTTACCGAGTCACCTACGCGTCGGTAATTCTCATCTAACGGTGTTACCGTTATCGTGTCGCCATTCGCGGTTCCATTTGTGACTGTTACGTTTCCTGAGACCGATACTGTCGTGTTGTCCGCTCCGTTCGCAAGCGGTATGGTCGAGACGCAAGCGAGTAGGATGACGAGCAAAACTACTAATCTATTCATGGGTATTGTAATTGAATTATTGTCAATCGGACGTCGTTGGTTCGTTTTTCGATACGGTGGTACGTGATCGATGTGATTCTGCGGTGAGTCCGTGGATCGGATCAAAGAGGAGAACGAGAATCATTCCCACAAGTAAGAACAGAACGCCGATTCGAATTGGTGTCATCAGCGGGATGCGCTTGATTGTGAGCGATGCTGTCCCGTCATTGAGTGCGGCGATAACGTAGGTATCCTGGGTGAGTCCGCGGTTAATGAGCACGTCGCGTACCTGCATCCCACCTTGTTTGATATACCGGCTCTGTCCAACGTTTCCAGCCGCAATTTGGTTGCCATCCCGATAGATTCGGAGGTCCATTGATTGTTTTTCAACGCGAGTCAGGTTGATCGCTGGCGGTGGGTTCGATACTGGACCAACATTCCGTGCATCGGTGACCACGACGGCATCGGCTTGTGGAACGTAATTCCACATCACTGCTCCTCTCGCAACAATTTCACGACCACGTGAAAGGCTAGTTGATGACTGGTTTTCCCCGGTCAATCCAATCCAGACGCCCGAGTTGTCAAGTTGTGCGACAGTCGCTCGTGGCCCACGCTTGATTGCTGTGATGGTCCCATGAACGGCTTTGATTGTGCCGTTTAGCGAACTTCCTTTCGAGAGTACTTGCTGGCTCGATAGGGCAATTCGACGAGGGTCTGGGTTTCTTGGTTTCGTCGTCTCGGAGTAGTTAGCAGCTTGGACAGAGTATGACGATTCAGGTACGTGGTGAATAGCCTCATCATTACGTGCGTCTTGGATAATGACGGACGACTGGGCGGTGAAGAGGTAGGTGAACGCCAATGAAACGACAAGTATCGCAACACCGAGATGGATGAGTGTGATACCAAACTCTTTGAGTTGTCCTCGGCGAGAAATATTGGGAATTCGTTCGAATGCTCGCTTGATGATGGCGATACAGACGTATGTGGCAGGGGGAACGACGGAGAGTACACTTGCATTCCCAACGATGCGATAAAAAGCAGTGTCAGTACTGGATACTGAAGCCAATTGCCATGCTGATGATGGCTTGATGAACGCTGCCCCTATTGTGAGGGCAGTGAAGATCCCAAGTGCGATACGGCTTCGTTCGTGCCCTTCAACGTCGAAATCCATGTAGAATCCAAGCAATAATAGAATGAGGAGTACGATCGGGTAGCTCCACAAATTATAGTATTTAGCGTTGACTTCTACTTCGATACCAGTTGTCAAGTCGCGCAAAAGTGGGAACGTGAGTCCCCAAATGGAAATAAACGCAAGCGTTCCAAGTCCAAGGACAGCGAGGTGAAGTAGGTTTGATCGTGTGATCCACTTACTGTCTTGTGTAACACCTTCTCCATCTTGTCCAAACCAGTAGATGAGTGGAAGGAGTACACCAAGAAATGCTGTAATCGCCATCAAGATGAGCAACGATAGTCCGATTCCCTCGTTTGCAAATGAATGGACACTACGAAAAACGCCGCTTCGAACGATCGACGTAGTGTAAATCGCAAGGGCAAATACCGTTGAAGTCATCGCAGGTGCAAGTACTGTATAGTTGCGTCCGGGACGATAGTTTGTAACTGCGTGTAACGTCGCCGTCAAAAATAGCCACGGGATGAAAATCGCTGTTTCGACGGGGTCCCAGGCCCAAATCCCACCCCATCCTAACACGGTATACGACCAGAGCGCGCCAAGAGCGACTGCAGCAGTTAGAAACAACCACGAGATTCGAAGCCAGCGGAGCACGCTGCCGTACCACTTCTTGAAGAGTCCCTGTTGCCCACGGTGTAGCGAGATGAAATGGGCCGAGCCAATGGCGAATGGGACCGTTAACAGTGCATACGAAACGAACATGACTGGAGGATGAATCGCCATATACGGGTCTACGAGCAGTGGGTTGAGACCACGACCGGTGGCTGGGACAAATCCAGGTACAGCTTGTGGAAATTCTTGAGTGATAGTGTTGAAAGGACTTTGGATGACCAGCATCACACTGAAGAATGACACGATACCCATTGTGATCCCCTGCACAAGCTTTCGGTTTTGGCCACTGACGCCCCGCATACGCGCTGCCCAGAAAGCGACAATCGAGGCGAGCGTAGCCCATAATAACACGGATCCTTCGTTACCTGCATACACACCCGTTATTCGGTACAGTAGGGGGAGATAGTCTGTTGTGTTGTTCCAGACGTAAGCATTCGAATAATCCGTCGTGACGAACTGATACGTGAGATAAATCAGGGCAGTCGTCAAAAGCCCCGCTGTCAACCCAACCAGTGTAGGGATGTACTTTGAGTATTTCTCTGCATCCTTAACATAATCTCGTCCCAGTAAGATTATAGTAGCCAAACTCACACTCAATGCAAGGTAGAGGAGAATATGACCCGGAGTCACTGGTTAGCCCTCCGTTGTGCTCGTTCGAGATAGTCAATGAACGCTTTTTTCTTCGCGTAACCATTTATTTTCGCGAGCTGCTGTCCCTGTTGTGTGATTGCGACGTGCTGTGGAGGATATGTAGCTCCGTACTGTTGCTTCAATCTTGACGCTTCGGGACTATTATTGTCGAGATTCACTGCAACAAGGACGAAATCATCAAGGTGAGCTCGTACTGCTGGATCTGAATAGACGTTTTGATTATAATCTTCACAGTATGTACACCATGTCGTCCAAAAGTAGACTAGTATCGGTTTGTCTTGATTTACTGCAACAGCACGTGCGCTAGAGAAGTTTGTATGCCACTTCGTTTCCCCATGATATGAATACGACTGATCACTCAGAACGGGGGCTGCATTCATTGATTGATAGCCGATGCCTAAGAGAGCGGCTAAAAATACTATTGTGAGTATTTTCCGTGGGGACATTCAGCTACTCATTGTTAGGAGTGATCCCGGTTAAATATTGTGTGTTCTTGTAGATACCATCCTCAATCTCATGTGGTGGACCATAGTCAGTTTCTCTAATGAGCCATGTCTTATTGGATTCTATTTTGCGATCTCCTTGTGCAAATCCCATTGTATTTATTCACCATTACAAACGTTTAATACCCCGGGAGAGATACATGGAGAACACAATACTACAGTTATGGATGCAACGAACATGACGGGGGGACGATTCCCCCTACAAACAACAATCTGCTGGAAGAGGTGCTTATGAATCGCCGGATCGCAACAGCAACGGTTGCGTTCACGCTTATTTTGGCAGGTTGTACTGCCCCGATGTTGTTCCGAGAAGACACTAGCCAAAAAGGTGAGCTCAAACTACCCGGTCAATGGAGTGGTTTCGACTGGATGGAAAAAGATCTACGAGAGGGACAAGCTGGTGACCATATGCGGTATCGGAATGAGACCGCCGGAAAAAATGTTGCATTTGTTCCAAAAAAGATGAATAATTCAACATTACCCGAAAATGAACACCGCCGTGAACTTGTCAAATATGGACGGCAACTGTTTGCCAATACATCTGGTATGATTCCGAATAAGACGGGATCAAGTCGGATGTCGTGTGCCAACTGTCACGGTGGCGGATCACTTCCCAGCGCAAATGGTATGGTCGGCCAGGAAATCACTATGATTCCACTTGTTGGAACAGCCGCTGGATATCCGGAATGGACAGGACGGACAAGCAGAATGCGGGACATGCGTCAGCGTATTCAGGGATGTTTCCTCCGAAGCATGAACACGGATCCGAAGAACATCCCTGCGTATGATAGCCGTGAAATACAGGCGATGGAGTCATATCTTGTCTGGTTGGCAAAGGGTACACCAGTTCAAAAAGTTCCATACTGGCGGCACATTCGCAAACCAGAAGGTAGTGAAGAGATACCTGTTCCGAATATCAACCCTGTGCGTGGCGCAAAATTGTATCTTGAAAACTGTGCTTCGTGTCATGGGAAAGATGGGCAAGGTTCAAAAGGACAATACCCACCGCTCTGGGGTCCAGATTCGTATAACGACGGTGCCGGTATGGGTCGAGTCTACACTGCGGCCGGTTTCATTCGTGAAGCGATGCCGTACGGTTCACCCCACCAAGTAAGCGACTGGCGCGATGTCCAGGATATTGCTGGATTCGTCAACGGGCATGATCGGCCGCATCTTGACCGACAGAACAAAGACTGGTCGGCAGATGGACCACCGGACGAAGCGGTCTATTATAAGCGTGTCCAAGACCGGTTCGGTTATAATATGAATCCAATGCGCAAGAAGCTCCTCATGGCAGGAATTCCTGTCGGCACAGAGCCGCTTAACAAAGGCGATATCCCAGACAACGTTAGACGATATCGAAACCCACTGAATGAAACGTCAATAAATGGCACCGCGAATACGAGTAGTCGTGTCGCGATCGGTGCCACATTTAGTGGTTCAAATCAACGACGAGCATCCTAACGCAAACATATCTCAATACAGACTCTATTGAGAATTTGAGGGGAAGAGATGGTTGAAGCACCAAGTACAGTTGCGGTCTTTGTAGCTGGAGTACTCACTATCCTAACACCATGTTGTCTCCCAATGTTGCCACCAATGGTTGCTGGAAGTGTTGGTCACCGATTCCGTCCTCTGGCAATAGTGGTAGGTAGCATAGGTTCGTTTACAGCTCTTGGTGTTGCAACTGGAATTGTCGGTCAGATCTCACCGGATTCCCTTCGAGCGCCTCTGATGATTATTATGATTGCGTTCGGCGCTACTATGGCTGATGACGAGATCCACGAGTTATATTCGAAGTATACCTCGAAAATCGCTGGTCGCGCAACCGAGACAACGACAATCATTGATGAAGAGTCCCATCCTATTGCTAGTGCTCTTGTGCTTGGTCTTCTCCTAGGAGTTGTATGGCTTCCATGCGTCGGCCCAATTCTTGGTGGTGTCTTGGCATATGTCGGGACGACGGGCGATGTCACTCGAAGCAGTTCGCTCTTATTTGTGTATGGTCTCGGCTTTTCTCTCCCCCTGCTCGCAGTTTCTTATGGGGGTAAGCAAGGCGGACGTGCCCTAGTCAATATACTGTTGCAGGGACAACGACCAGAAAATCTTCGTAAAGCGTCGGGATATGTTCTCATCATAACTGGGATCGCGATGTTATTTGATATTGATAAGCTCATAATGTCGTTGATCATATGACTCTCATTTAGGGAACGAAATTGATTAGTTAACGGAGGAGAAAATGGGTATAGAATAGGGATATGCGTGCAATATCATCTGGGTTAAGTCGCTTAGTCCGGCTTCTTGACCGGGTCATGTGGAGCGGAGTTGTAAGATGGGGAACGCTCCTCACTGGGATGGTCTCAATTATTCTCGTTTTTGGGCATGCCTCAAGTACAATGTATGGTATCGACCATGGTGCAAATCTAATTGCATATTGGCACATTGCACTAGCGTGGACTAGTTCTCTTGCACTTGCTACGACGTTTCTTGGGAGTCTTCTTTATCTGCGGTACAATGGGCGTTTTTGGAATCGTCTGGCACACAGTGCAGGAGAAATCGGATTTCTATTTGCAACATTAACACTGATTACGGGTAGCATCTGGGGGAAAGTTGTTTGGAACTCTTGGTGGGAGTGGAGCGATGTCCGACTCGTCACGTTTCTCATTGTCTGGCTCGTTTATGCTGGGTACCTCGTTGTTTACTCCTCCACCGAGAATAGTGATGACGAGAAGTATGCATCCGTTTATGGGGTCATCGGGTTTGTAACCGTCCCCATTTCCTATACCGCAACGCGCCTTTGGACGCCGACGTTTCACGAGGCAACCCTTGGAAACGAAAACGTCAGTGCAAATATTGATCCTCTCACGCTTGTCGTGTCGATCATCGCTGTCACATTTTTGTATGCATACTTGATGGGGGTTCGAATCAAACTGCACGAACTAGAAGACAAGGTTCTTTGGGAAACAATACAAAACCAGAGATAATCATGGAGCCACTACTCATCGCCGGTTACAGTGCCATATTCCTTACAATATTTGGATACGTGTTTCGACTCCAGCGTCGGCTTCTCTCGCTCGAAAGTCAACTTACTGATCAACACTAAGCTATATACAGCAAAAATCATTTTCCAATTTTCGCATATGATTAGATGTGTTAGATAACAGGCTGCATTTTATGCAGTTTAGTGTGCTTGGCAAGATACTAATAAGTGACATCTCTACTCGTCTATCTTTTCGTTCAACCCCATCTAGCTGTGATTTACACTTAAATGCACTGCAGTGTTTGCTGCGTTTGAAACTGATTGCAAGGCTCATCTCATAACGGGATCAACCCATTCAACGCAATGAGTCTAGAGACGATCACTCGTATCGGAACTGAACGAAGAACATTTCTTAAAACCGCAGGAGCTGCAGGACTAACTGCCGCCGGTTTCAGCAGTACTGGAAGCGCAGATCAACCCGATGACTCTTGTTTTGAGACACCCAAACAAGACGCGGATATGTACGTAACAGTTCTTGGATCCGGTGCATCGGCACTGAAGAATGGACGTTCATCGGTCGGCTATATCGTACACATTGATGGCGAGCCGAGACTATTGGTAGATGCTGGCGGTGGTACCGCATCAGCTATTAGTGAAACAAATATTGATATCACAAAATTAGACCTCACACTGTTCACACACCTTCACGTCGATCACTCAGTTGCGTTCCCTGCGATTCTCAAAGCATCCTATCAGCAAGGACGAGATAGTCGGCCATGGGAGATCTATGGCCCATCTGGTAAAGGTATCCGTCCTGGGACAAAGGAATGGATCTCCAAAATGTTTGATGGAAATGATGGTGCTTATAGCTATCTTCAGGAATTCGTGGGACAGTACCTTGGAACGGATGTACGTCTCGAGGCACACGACATCAACGCACCAACTGACAACTCTGGTAAGATTCAGAAGGTGTACTCGAAAGACGGTCTGACCGTTGATGCGGCTCCGACGAAGCATGGTGCAATGCCATCACTTGCATACCGTGTCTCATACCAGGGTACCTCGTTTACCTTCACGGGAGATTACAGTTCCAAGCTTGGAAATGTCCCGAAACTGGCGAAGGGAACTGAAGTGATGATTCAGAATCGGTTACTCAAACCTGAATCGAAAATGGATGGTAGTGAACCAAAACGCGTGCTTCACTCAACATCAAGCGAAATTGGGATGAATGCACAAAAAGCAGGGGCAGGCATACTTGTTCTCTCACATATTAGTCGGGATACAGTCACCGATCTGAGTGAAGAACTAAGCATCATCACCGACAAATATGATGGTCCAATTGCTATTGCGAACGATCTCGTCGATGTATATCCTGACGGGCGTATTCTTAAAACGAAGATGAATGATGAAAGTGGAACTTCTGGGGCTAGCGGTGATGGTCTCATGTTTATTCCACAGTAAAGCAAGTCAAGCAGGGACAACCATATAGAATGGAGAGAAAAAGCTACTCCTCATAGTCTTCACCGTATCTATTTTTTGTCAGCAATCGCTTGTTTGAGTTGATTCTCTGTATCGCCAGCATCGACAGTCGGCGCTGTTTTGCTCTTCCCAACCACAACTCTCGGAACGGCTCCGAGTTCTAGCTCATGAACTTTTTGCATCGTTGCCTTGATTTCTTGCTGGTAAGTTCGATTCTTGATATCCTGACGAATTTTGCTACTATTCGAAACACCAGCTGCTTTGGCGATTTGAATTAGCCGATCAGTTGTTGCCCATGATTCAGTTGTGCTTTGTTGGTTAGCGAACATAAGGGCGAAAAATGACCAGTATACTCCTGGTGAATGGTTCCAGACGGACAGTCCGGCATGAGCAGCAGTGAGTTCATCAGGTCCATGGAATGGTTCACCCTCATCATATGCGACTTCTCGGAAGGCAAGGCGAACATCTCCGGGACGGACGAATTTTTCAATTATCGTTTGAAGATACTCTTCTACGAATTCCTGCGTATACGGGCACTTCCAACTTCCATAAACAGTTGCTGTTACTGGTGCATCGTTTGACCCCATCTGCGCATACGTGTATTGCGCAGGTTGATTTGGAGTCGAGACTTGGTTGACAATACCAGCTGGTCTCTGAACTTCTTGTTTTTCTCTTGTTGTTGTAGTGTCTGATATCTCTAAATCGGGTGTTTGTTGTGTTTCCGTTGATTGTTCATTGGTTGTCGTGGATGTCGTAGTTGTCGTGTTACTTTGTCCGAAGAGACTTGTGCATCCACTTGATGATGCGACCGCGGTCGACCCTATTACTTGGAAGAATTTGCGCCGTGATTTGTTCATGGTTGGAATATTACTTCGACCATTTGTCGGTGTGGAATGTCCTGTATTTAACTCTTGACAGCAATCTAAATAAATCCGGATGAGTAGTTGCACAGCGAGAAATTAGTCGAGGTTTTTTAAAGAGAAAGCTGCAACTCTAACACCACTGTTTTACCATCATAGATATAGAAAGAACTTCTCTAGAACTATCTCAGCCGCCCAGTATTAATGGTGGTCGATATTATGCGTTATCGACCTTTTTAAAAGCCTTTTTAAACAATGAGTATGGCTGTGCGCCAACGAGTTTACCTGCCTTCGTTGACTTGCGATCAACGATAATGAACGCGGGCGTTCCCCGAATCCCATTGGTTTCAGATGCCTTTATATCGTCATCAATACTTGCTCGCACAGCATCTTTATTCCTTTTCATACAAGATGCAACCGCAGTAGCATCAACACCTTGAACGGTATCGGTTATCTCTAATAGGTTCGACCGCTGGGCCCACCTCGAGTTTTCTTTTCCCTGTTTATCAAACATAGTCGAATGCCATCGCTTGAATGCATCCGGATTCTCATTGCGTACTGTTCGCCACACACATTTTGCCATCTGAGCTGCTGTTTCTGATGCTTGACCTATGTAGGGTTTCTCAAGGACTACGATTCTGACGTCGCTTGACTTCACATAGTTATTAAGTATTTTATCGAAAGTGTTTTGCTCGAATTTTTGGCAAAAGGGGCACTGATAGTCACTCCAATAGTACAAATCGAGCGGTGCATCTGCTGCCCCGATAACTGGATTGCCTTGTAAATCGATACCGAATTTTGTTGTCTTCTCTGTCGCATACAGCAGGGAAGTTGAGTTACGATTTGAACTGTGGTTACTGGTGGTACCCCCAGTATCTGAATCATTGCTAGACGACGGCAGGATGCTCGTACAGCCAGCTATCGCAGATAGGGACCCAGCCACGGTTCCAAGAAATAGACGTCGGGACTTTAATCCATTGACATCACGCATTGTGATCCTTCTCTGCGCGTCCTGTTTCGCAGTGCCGTTCGCTTGTTTTCTGGATCAGACGCCAATTTCTATGAGTTCGTCTGTGTGTAGAGCAGTGCATGCTGAATTCGTTCATATATTAAGTCGGCATTCACGCGGGTCGCCTGCACGGGCAAGGAATGTTAGGAGGAGAATGATCCCACCAACCCGGAGCAAATCACCATGAAATGGCATTGCGGCCATGGCACCAGCAAATCCAAGGAATCCAAGCAATCCAGCACCGCAACTGGCGCACCCTGATGCAACGAGCCCCGGCAGTACTCCTATCAGATCAGACAGGCTGGATATACCAGTCACACTTATTTGCGCTACAACATTGACGATGGCAACACCAGTTAGCACTGCGTACGAGATAATAAGGGCGAGACCGAACCATCCATTGGTCGCCAACACGTTTTCAGTCAGTAGAATCATCGTGTCATCGAACCATTGCAGCCCTGCACCCAGCATTTGTATCGACATTTCCGGAAAGGTTGAGAGTATCAGCAATACATACGTCACAATCGCAATAAGGATGGCACTGATGACTCGCGAAATCGAGGTTATTGGGTATGCAAGTGCGCTTTGTAGATCTGCACCCCATCGGTGAACTCGGGTTTGTTCGCTCATTTCATTACCTCTTTAATTGTTGCTTCAAAACGAGGATATGGTTGTGCACCTTGAATGGACGAGGGCATCCCGTTCGACGTAGAATTGTCAAAAATAAACGTCGGAGTTACATTGACACCCTTATCCTTCCCAGCTTGTTTGTCGGCAGCAACGCTTGCTGATAAAGACTGTTTATTTTTTGGTAAGCATGACTCGACTGCGTTAGCATCAACGCCTTTCACCCCTTCTGTAATCTTAAGCAGATTTTGCTTTATTGCCCAACCTGAGTTTGGTTTCTTCTGCGCGTCGAATATTGAAGCATGCCAGCGTTTGAATGCATCCGGATTCTCTTCCTGTACCTGTCGCCAGACACATTTCGCCATACGAGCTGCTGTCTTTGAGGCGTCTCCAATGGTTACATATTCGAGAATGACGAGACGCACCTTCCCTGGTTTAATATACTCTTCAAGGAGTTTTGGGAAGGTATCTTGTTCGAATCGATTGCAAAATGGGCATTGATAGTCACTCCAGTAATAGAGATCGACGGGCGCATTAGGTGATCCCATTAGAGGGTTATCCTTCAGGTTGATCCCGAAATCGGTTGTTTCTGTGCTCGCATACACCAACGATTGCGGTTTAGAGGCGGTAGTGCTAGTTGTATCCTCTTGTGTACTGGTTTCGGTTGTCGTTTCAGAGTACGTATTGGATGTAGCCCTCGTACTATCCGTGGTAGTGTTCTGCTTTGTTGTAGTTTTATTGTCAGTTTCGGTATTGGTACTCGTACAGCCTGCTAGTCCTGTGATCAATATCCCAGCAGTTCCAAGGAATGCTCTGCGGCTATTTTTATCGATACTGTCGGACATGATCGTTATCTCAAGCAAGACTCGGAGAGGTCATAACCTCCCTGCTCGTTTTCTGGGTTGGAAACCACTGGACATCCTTTAAATAACGCCCATCCCTAATCCGTGTGTGAGTGAGGATCTGGATCCAGCCGAGTTGTTCAGCTTGCTGGATGATGATTACGCCCGTTCGATTCTCACTAAAACAAGCAAACAACCGATGTCAGCCCAGACCCTTAGTACTGAATGTGATGCGTCGCTTCCGACCATCTACCGCCGGCTAAACAATCTCGAAGACGCGGAGTTGGTCGAAAAACGAACTCAGTTGGAGGCAGACGGTAATCATCGGGCAGTTTACAAGGCGAACGTCGAACACGTTGAAATCAGTATTGCCGACGGTGACCTTTCCATACGCATTACCGAGCAGGATACTGCTGACCGATTTACGCAGGTATGGGGAGACATGAGGGGGGATCGATAATGCGTATTGAACTGTTCGTGGGGAAATTGCTTGTAATGGCACTTGGACTTCTCATTGCATATCAGGGATTTCGTGGCTACCGTCGTAACCAGAGTGAGCCAATGCTATTCGTTGCAATCGGTTTTATTTTCCTTACTATTGGTGGAACGATGGGATGCTCGCTCATCCAATCACTAAATATCTCACCTGCGATCTTTGGAGCTGCTCAAACCGTGCTAGTTGCTGTAGGAATGGGGTGTGTCCTATACTCGTTGTATGGATGATGTTTGGTAGACACTGTTTAGATACTCTCCTAAGCTATCGTTTGTCCGTCGAGCAACTGATGCGCTATCAATCGATTGTGGTAATGAGTTGATAGCGCAAGACACCCATTCGGCTTTCTCTCTGACCTTGGCCAGAATAAGGGCTCGATTGGTTATCTCTTAAGTATTGACATAGTATCCTGCGGAGGGTTTCGTAGTTCGATATATATTGAACCGAGTATTGTCCATCTGTATTTAAATGTTGTCGCCTTTGGCGCTGGCCAAATGAATTCCTAACTATGTCTATTGAGATAAATAACGTGTATGAGCGAAAACACCAGTGACTACGCGAATGACGCTCTTGTCACAGCAGAATGGTTAGATGACAACCTTGCCAAGTTCAGTCGTGAGGATCCTGAATATCGTCTGATTGAAGCAGATATTGACTATGATGAGTCATATGGCAATGAACACATTCCAAACGCAATTGGCTTTCGCTGGGGAACCCATCTTCAGGATTCAACTCAGCGTGATATTCTCAAACAAGATCAGTTTGCTGAGATCATGGGAAATGCGGGAATTACAGAAGACTCGACAGTCGTGTTATACGGCGATGAGTCGAACCAGTGGGCTGCGTACACTTATTGGCAATTCAAATATTATGGACACAGTGAAGTCTATCTGCTCGACGGCGGTCGAGCTTTCTGGGAAGCCAATGATTACCCACTGACGACCGAAGAACCAGAACTTCAAGCACGGGACTACACTGCCAGTGGGCCATTCGATAATATTCGCATTTACCGTGAGGGTGTTGATGATGCGCTTGAAATCGGGGTTCCTCTTGTCGATGTGCGTAGTGCTGAGGAATATCGCGGTGAAAAAATTGCTCCAGAAGGAAGTCCTGAGACGGCACAACGTGCTGGGCATATCCCTGGTGCAAACAACATCAATTGGAGTGAAAATCTTCGAGATGACGGACGGTTCAAAAGTAAAGAGGAGTTAGAAAAGATGTACGAGGACTACAACATTACCGGAGATAGCGGTATTATCACCTATTGTCGTATCGGTGAACGCTCGTCGATCACTTGGTTCTCGCTTCACGAACTACTAGGGTATGAGGATGTCCGAAACTACGATGGGTCATGGACCGAGTGGGGTAACCTCATTCGTTCGCCTGTTGAAGTTGAAACCGACAATTCTGCGACCCGAGCGAATGAAGGATAGATCTACTCTATTGGACTACACAAGTCGGTTTCGAGCAGCATTAAGCTCTTGACAGTTACGATACCCAAGGACGTCAGCCGCGACGACGCAGGGCGGACATTCGAGATCGAGGTGTCCACGGATGAGATGATCCTCGCGGCCGCGCGCTGCGAGGGTGTCTGGCTACCGGCCGACTGTCAGCAGGGGTGGTGTACGACCTGCGCAGGTCGTGTCGTCGACGGGGAAGTCGCCCATCCACACGCCGCCGCTACCACGACGAAGACCGTGAGGCTGGCTTCGCACTACTCTGCACGGCGAGACCCCGGTCGGACGTCACCGTCTCGTTCGATGGCTGATCGAATGATAGACATTACAGATCGTCACGACGTGTCCTGTCCGTCTGAACTACTCAATGCTATCCACTGTTGAATGAGCTGATTCACGTTATAGAAGACGATACCGACTGACGCGAGCGTTGTGATGAAGTAGACGATGAGACCTGGTGGTCCTCCGATTGACGTCCCTATGATGCCTCCAACGAGTCCGACAAGTGTGAGTTCGACCCACGTTACGACAATCCGTGATGCAAGCTGTGGTTTCGTTTTGGAGTGAGATTGGGAATTCATTCGTGGTTCATCAAGTTCGACGGTTTTGCTGGTGAGCCCCAAGGATGATTTGACTTGCCTGTGGGGTTCTTCTGTAGATCATCTGTACGTTTCCTCGCTTTCGATTGGACCGCTGAACGCGGAATAGAGCACGACAAAATACCCGAATACTAGGGGGAGTAGCACACTCGCCATGATCGTCATGAGGTTGAGCGGCAGCGTCGAGATGATGGCGTCGCGAATCGTTAGCTCAGCCGCTCGATCGACGACCGGGAACATGAGTCCTGCAAGCAGTGTGACGAGTGCAAAGACGAGCCCGGCCGCGATTACGAAGGTCAGATGATATCGCTGCGTACGGAACGCGAGGATGTACCCCGCGACGAGACCTCCGGTCAGGAGGACGAGACCGACGATGGCAGGTGATTGGAACGAGGGGCGTAGGCTTGGGGTAGTACTATACACGAGTCCTAGCGTGAGGCCAGTTAGTACGAGATAGCCAATGGCTGCCCGTACGCCATACGTTCGTGCGTCATCTCGGAGCGCCCCCCGCGTTTTCAATCCGAGGAACGCCGCGCCATCGACGACGGTTAGTGCTACAACTGCAAGGCCAGCGAGCACGCCCTGTAGACTGATGAGTGCGGATGCACCAAGGAGCCAGTTCATCACGAACATTCCGAGCAGGAACGGCGTCGTCGTACTGCCGATGATGAACGCGTATCCCCAAAACCGTCGCCACTGGGTGTCTTCACGTTCTTCGTACATCTCCGGTGCAAGCCCCCGAAATCCGAGTGCGGCGAGGATCGCGAACATCAGCAGATAGTACCGGCTAAAGAGGTTTGCATATACTGCGGGGAAGGCGGCGAACAGGGTCCCCCCAAAGACGACGAGCCAGACCTCATTACCGTCCCAGAAGGGACCGACAGCTGCGAGTAGTTGCTCTTGTTCGTGCTCGTCGTCACGGGTAGCGAAGAGAATGCCGACACCGAAGTCGAAGCCATCGAGAAAGAGGAACATCGCGAAAATGAAAAACAAGAGCGCGAACCAGAGTTCTGGGAGTGGAAGTCCAAACAGCGGCTCGCTTGCGAGCGATCCAATCTCAGTCACTCGTGGTCACCTCTGATTCCGTCGCTGTCGAATCCGCGCTGCTCTGCAGGTCCTCATCTGCTGGTGGCCCTGCCCGAATGAGGCGACTGACGACGTAGGTGTACAGCCCCAGTAGCAGTGCGTAGCCGGTGACGAATCCGAGCAGTGTGAACGTTGCTTCTGCACCCGTTAATCCAGGTGAGACGCCGGCTTCGGTCTTCATAACGCCCTGAATGACCCATGGTTGGCGGCCGACTTCGGTGACAATCCAGCCGACCTCGACGGCGACGAAGCCAAGCAGTGACGACCCCATCAACGCCTTATGGAGGAGGTCGTCCTCGAAGAGTTCCCCGCGCCACCAGCGATACGCACCCCAGAATGCTAACAAGATGAACCAGAAGCCGAGCGCGACCATAATGCGGAACGCCCAGAAGACGATTGCGACTGGTGGTGCCTGTGTGTCGAAGGACTCGAGCCCGCGTATCGTTGCCTGTGGATCACCACCGCTTGCAAGCCACGATGCGCCACCTGGTATCCCGATGCCGAAGAGGTCCTTGGTCCGGGGATCCAATAGGTCGTTGACGTCTGTCGGGAACGCAACGATGTACTCTGGGACATACGATTCAGTCTCCCAGACTGCCTCCATCGCGGCGAACTTCTGTGGCTGGGTTTCGTAGACGTGACGGGCGTATGCGTCACCGTGGAGTACCTGGAGTGGGGCTGTGATGAGTAACGCGACGAGCGCAATCTTGAGCGTTTTTTCCCAGAACCCGATGTGTTCGATCGGATAGCCCCAGACGTGGTGGCGGAACACGTAGTAGGCGGCGACGCCAGCCATGAAGAGCGCGACTGACTCGACGGCTGAATTCTGCATGTGGACGAACATATACGGGAATCGTGGGTTGAGATACGCTGCTAATGGATCGGTGAGTTTCACGACACGGTGGCCGTTCTCGACGACGACCTCGAATCCACGGGGTGTTTGCATCCAAGAGTTCGCGATGAGGATCCAGACAGCCGACAGCCACGTCCCAAGGCCGACAGCGATACTCGAGAGGAAGTAGAGTCGGTCGGACACTCGTTCGCGGCCAAAGACGAAGATGCCGAGGAATGTCGCCTCGAGCATGAATGCCATCATCCCTTCAAGAGCGAGTGGGCCGCCGAATAGTTCGCCAGCGGTCGTTGAGAAGGCGGCAAAGTTCGTCCCGAACTCGAACTCCAAGACGAGACCGGTGACGGTTCCGACGACGAAACTCACTGCGAAGATACGGGTCCAGAACCGACGAAGTTGCTCGTAGATTGGTTGTTCTGATCGAACTTCTTTCCACGTGAAGTAGATGAGGAAGGGTGCAAGTCCCATGCTCATCACGGGGAAGATGATGTGGACGATAGTGGTAATCGCAAACTGGAGTCGACTTGCGATGACGGGATCAACCACTAAAATCACCACCTCGTGTATCCCGCTGGAGACGGCATATTGCGTATCTGAGAGACGTATCTACCTTGGATCGACGGCTCAACCCTGTTCGTTGATTGTTCTTCGGAGAGAGGATGAAGGGGAACGCGTTGGGTTGGCATCAATAGTATTTCGCGATGGACGCAAATCAACGGGCGTCGGATTCCCATCGAATGGGAATCCGCCATCTATTCATCCCTGATCACTTCGATAGCTTTGCTAGAGAGACTCAGTCGACGGCCAAGATCAGCATCTCACAGACCCACATGACGAACACAGTACTCAACACCGAAATCGATCGCAGTAGTACCGGTGAGCAGACTGCCGAATCGCAGTCGCTTACTACCTGTCCGGAATGTCAGGGACGAATCGTTCGCGATGACGAGCACGGTGAGACACGCTGCGAAGACTGTGGGCTGATTTGCGAAGACAGGGCACTCGATCACGGTCCCGAGTGGCGTTCTTTCGATACTGAGGAGCAGGACGAAAAGAGTCGCGTCGGCGCTCCAACGACGCAGTTGATGCATGATAAGGGTCTCAGCACGACGATCGGCTGGCAGAATACCGATGCCTCTGGACGGGCCGTTCCAACGGAGAAACGTGCTCGCTTAGAGCGGCTCAGAACATGGGACGAACGGTTCCGGACGAAAGATGCCCAGGAGCGAAACCTCAAGCAAGCACTTGGTGAGATCCAGCGGATGGGTTCCGCGCTGGGGCTCCCCGAGCCGGTTCGCGAAACGGCCGGAGTCCTGTACCGCCGCGCCGTCGAATCGGATTTACTCCCCGGTCGGTCTATCGAAGGGATGGCGACCGCCTCACTGTATGCCGCTGCACGGCAACAGCATTTCCCACGGCCGCTGACCACGTTTGCAGACGTCAGTCGCGTCGAGAAAATCCGCATCCAACGAGCGTACCGTTATCTCTCTCGCGAGCTTGGCCTACAAATTGAGCCCGAGGATCCGTCGACGTACATTCCCCAATTCGCGTCAACCCTAGAAATCAGTGATGAAGCTGAACGAACGGCACGAGAGCTACTTGACGTAGCAAAGAATACCGGCACTCACAGCGGAAAGAGCCCTGCGGGATTAGCCGCAGCCGCCCTCTATGCAGCGACTCACTTGACTAACGAACAGCTCACCCAGGCAACAGTGAGTAACGCCGCGGATGTGAGTATGGTCACGATTCGGAATCGCTACCAAGAACTCCTCGAAGTCTACGCGGAGCAACTGTAAGTCTGGACGGGGCCTGAAGCAACCAACTCATGATACAGCGTACTATCTACCGATGTACGAACCGAACCGAGATATGAGTACGTTCGAGCACAAGACGGATGCAGAAATTCTAGAGACACTCCTTGAGCACGCTCCAGTCCACGTCACGGATCTCGCTATGGCAACAGACACGCATGCGATAACAGTCGATCAAACTTGTTCGCGGCTATACCAGCAAGGATTAATCTATCCTCTCGGTCGAGGGTGCTACAAAGTGACAGACGCCGGAAGACGGCTGGTGGAGACTGAATGCGATTTGTGAGTATAAGGATGTCCATCTCTCATGTCGATTCCTATACCTAGTAGCGTCTCCTTGAAACATGTCTCAGACGGTTTCGTTACCTGTGTGGCCACTTCGACCGTCTTTCGTGAGAGTTCACCTGCACACCAATCGAATGTCATATTCCGGAGCATCTCTTAACTCAGATAATGGTGCGCGATTCAGCGTCGTCCGAGGACTCCCCATCCTTGCAGAACGTCCTGGACGCGCTGGACGACCCCGACTGCCGAGCCATTCTCAGAGTTACAACTGAACCCATGACCGCAAACGAACTTACGGACACCTGTGACATCCCCACATCGACGTTGTACCGGAAACTGGAGCTTCTCAGTAACGCCTCGCTCGTTCGCGAGCAAGACACGATCAATCCCGGAGGTGGCCGCACGACTCGATATAAGCGAGATTTCGACGACGTAACGATCTCGATGACTGAGGAAGACGATTTTTCGGTGACGGTCGAACGACCGCCCCGGAAGGCCGACGAACGGCTCGCTGATATCTGGTCGACAATGGGTGACGAACTATGACTTGGATGGGGACGGCGATCGTCGTCGTAAAGACGGTGATTCTGCTCTTGGGGAGTGGAATCACCTACATTGCATTCAAAGCGTATCGTCGGACTGGAGCCCCATCGATGCGGGCTCTTGGCATCGGGTTTGGGACTATCACCCTCGGAGCACTTCTCGCTGGAATTGCTAATCAACTGCTCTCTGTTTCGCTTGAAGCCGGCGTTTTGATCAACAGCGTCCTCGTTGCAATCGGGTTTGCGATAATCATGTATTCACTCTATCTCGAACGTGGGTGATCTCTGCGTTCGCCTCCGAAGGTTCGAAGTCGAAGTCGGTTTGTATAGCAATCCCAATACTCCCACGTATTGATGACCGACAGCTCAGACAATGCTGACGAAGAGGCTCGCTCCTTCCGAGAGATTGGTAAAGGACTGTTAGACGAAGAGATGGGGCCGAGTTCTTCGATGGCACACCTGTATCGGGGGGAAATTCATCGGATGAAATTCTGGCGTGAACGCCTCGACCGAACGACGAACTGGGCCGTCATCATGATGGCGGCGATCCTCACGTGGGCCTTTTCGAGCCGAACGAATCCCCATTACGTGATTCTCGTCGGCTGGGCTGCACTGACGGTCTTTCTCGTCGTCGAAGCGCGCCGTTATCGGGGGTACGACATCTGGCGCTCCCGCGTCCGAACGCTCCAGCGAAACGTGTTTGCACTGGGACTAGATCCGTCTCGCGAACTTGCTGACCCTGATTGGCGGTACAAGTTGGCCGACGACTACGACCAGCCGACACTCAAAATCACGATGGAGGAAGCGATTACACACCGGCTGCGGCGGATCTATCTCCCGCTGTTCGCAGTCCTACTTGCTGCGTGGGTCATTCGTGTCACAGCGTTCGTCGAGCAACCGTGGCCATCGAGTGCTGCAATCGGTCAGATTCCTGGCGAATTCGTGACGGTCATCGTCTCTCTGTATGCACTCATACTCGGAGTTATTGCCTGTCGCCCCCGAACATGGTACGCGGAAGAAGAACTGCGGACGAGTGATTTTCGAAGGGATCAGTGAACTACTAAATTGAGTTGCCCCACTGGATCGGTATTGATTCGAAATCAGCCGCAATAGTGACCTACTCGATCAGGACCAATAGGTCCGTTGTAGCTTAGATGAGGAGTTGAATGTCCGATTCCGCCATGTCCTGGATTGCGGTCGCAGCGCCGACACCGGTCGTCACGCCGTCGTAAAAGTCGGCCTCGTCATAGTCCATCAGGTCAATGGTCATCTGACACGCTTGGAACTCGACGCCCATCTCCAGTGATGTCTCGATGAGTTCCTCGATGGTCGCGGTATCGTTGTCCTTAATTTGCTTTTCCATCATCTTTGTCGTCACGCGGTCCATACCGGGGAGTGCACCAACGACGTTCGGAACGGGCATGTTGGGGTTGCCCACCGAACTGAGCTTGAGCTTTTTCGACCGCTCCTCGTGGAGAATATCCAGACCCCAGAACGTGTGGAATACAGTTACTTCGTAGCCGAAGGCAGCCGCCGTGCTCGCGAGGATGAGCGGCGGGTACGCCATGTCGAGCGTCCCTTTCGTCGCGATGATCGACATTTTCTGTTGGTCATCACCCGTCGTATTCTCGACAGTAGCGAGTCGAGTTTCGAGCTGTTCGATGCGTGCTTGGAGCTCCTCTCGACTGAGTGTGTCTGTCGTCTCTCCCGTTTCAGTCGACGTCTGGGTTCCGTCGTTTGTTTCGGTGCTCATTCGTTACTCGGTCTTGCGAACGTAGTGTTTGTACACGTCATCGCCTTCTTCTTGGTCGAGGAGCTCGACCCCATCGGTCGTCTCGGCCCATCCAGCGAGGTCGCTCATACTCCCCGGGTCGGTTGCGAGGACTTCGAGAACGTCATCGGTAGCGAGCTGGTCGACAGCCTGTTTGGTCTTGACGACGGGCATGGGGCAATTCTGTCCTTTGACATCGAGGCTCTCTGCGATTTCGTCTTCCATCATAGTATTGACTTCGACACCCAATACTGGACACGGCAGTAAAAGTGTATCGATGGCAATTCCAATACCTCACATTACCATAGGGGTTATTATGTAGAAAAGCGGCGTGGTATAGCTATGAGCGTAAAAATTGGGGCTATAGTATTGTTCGATATTTGGTTTTCTATGCGAATCTTTATTGGCGTGTGGCTGGTAGCAGTGGGTGACGATGACCGAAGCGACTCCAGAGACTGATGGAGCGGTCGAATCGATTACGCCCACAGAATTGAAAGCACGAATCGACGACGGTGAAGACGTGTTCCTCCTCGACGCCCGCTCGGAAGGAGACTATGCGGAGTGGCATATCGATGGGGAGACCGTCGACATCGTGAACTATCCGTATTTCCAGCTCCTCGACGGGATCCCGGAGGACTTGCTCGCCGATCTCCCAAGGGATCAGACGGTTACCGTCCTCTGTGCGAAAGGCGGGTCAAGCGAGATGATCGCCGAGTCGCTCGAAGCCGAGGGCTACGACGTCAACCATCTCGAACACGGTATGAAGGGCTGGGCGCGCATCTACGAATACACGGAACTCGACGTTGATATCGACGCCACAGTCGCCCAGTACCAGCGTCCATCCAGTGGGTGCCTCGCGTATCTCGTTGCTTCGGACGGTGAAGCGGCTCTTATCGATCCACTTCGCGCGTTCACTGACCAGTATCTTCAGGACCTCCGACTGTTCGGGGCTGACCTCAAATACGCTCTAGATACGCACATCCACGCGGATCACATCTCTGGGATTCGCGAACTCGCTACGGAGACCGGGGCGTCCGCGGTTCTCCCCACGCCCGCAGCTGACCGCGGTGTCGGCTACGACCTCGAGTACGAAACTATCGGTGACGGCCAGAGACTCACCGTTGGAAATGTCGAACTCGAAGCGATCCACACGCCCGGGCACACGACCGGCATGACTGCCTACCGGGTCGGAGACGTGCTGTTCACCGGCGATGGCCTCTTCACCGAAAGTGTTGCCCGTCCGGACCTGGAGGACCCGGAGGCTGCGAGGAACGCCGCTCGGACGCTGTACGAAAGTCTCCACGAGAAGGTCCTCCCCCTCCCTGACGAGACGGTCATCGCACCTGCACACTTCAGCGATGCAGCGACACCGACCGACGATGGTACCTACACAGCTACACTCGGCGACCTCCGCGAACGCATGGACGCTCTTTCGATGAGCGAAGAAGCGTTCGTCGAGTTCATCGTCGCCGACATGCCACCCCGGCCGGCCAACTACGAGGAGATCATTGCGACGAACCTCGGTCAGGCGGCACCGGACGACGATCGAGCGTTCGAACTCGAGCTCGGTCCGAACAACTGTGCGGCCAGCGACGAGGCGCTCACCAACTGATGATGGAGTCAATCATACCACTGCTCGCGGTCGGTGAACTCTTCCCCCGAGGAATCACGCCGTATCTCCTCGGTGGACTGCTCGTTGGACTCGGAGCCGCGATCATCTACCTTGCCACGGGCATCATCGCGGGTGCGAGTACGTTTCTCGAGTCGACGCTATCGTACGTCTCGGACGTGCCGCGGTTCAATCGCTTCAAATACGTCCAGTCGCGCGGGTGGCGGCTGGTATTCACCGCCGGTATCATCAGCGGTGCGGCGATCTGGGGGCTCGTGTTGCACCCCGGTATCTGGACGACCGATGTCCAGTGGTGGCGACTGCTCGGCGGGGGTTTCCTCGTCGGCGTCGGCACCCGCCTCGGAAAGGGGTGTACCTCCGGGCACGGTGTTTGCGGCGTCGGATCGCTATCTAATACGTCACTCGTGAACGTCGCCACCTTCCTTGTCGTCGCCATCGGGACGGCACAGCTAGTCCAAGCCCTGGGGGTGTCGCCGTAATGGCTGAGACCGTGCGCAGTCCGTGGTTTCTCCCCGTCATCTACGTCGGTGGGCTCGTCTTCGGGCTCGGGTTGGCAATCAGCGGGATGGCCCGCCCCGAAGTCGTGCTCGATTTCCTCCAGTTCGAGGATTTCGGTCTACTCTTCGTGATGGGCGGAGCCGCAGTCGTGACCGGGATTACGTTCGCAATTGCGACACGCTCGCTCAACCGCGCGCCGCTGACCGGAAGCGAGTACACGCGCCGTCTCAAGGACTTCGATCGCAACGTCCTCGTCGGTGGTGGTATCTTCGGCGTTGGCTGGGGCCTCTCCGGCATCTGTCCTGGGGCCGCATACGCAAGTATCGGTATCGGGAACTACCCCATCCTCTGGTCCATCGTCGGCATGTTCCTCGGTGCGTACGCACAGGGCTACTGGCGGACGCTCCGTGCCGGAGATGCCGCTGACGGGGTTGAATCGACGGCTGATTGAATATCATGTTCAAACTGAATCACCCATCACACCTACAGCAATGGTATAGCGTCAAAATGACTCGATCACACAAAACTCTAGGTGGCAAGTGAAATGTTCGGTATCGAAACGCTGAGCAGTACCTCACAGGCAGCGGCACAAATCGGTCTCGTCCTCGCCGAGTCGATTGTGCTGTACGTGGGCTACGGCGCGCTCACGCAAGCGGTCGGTCCGACGGTACTCGATACACTCGGTGGTGAGTAATAATGGACGTGTTCGGAATGAGCCTCCTGTTGATTCTCGCGTTCGTCGGCTTCGGCCTGATGATCGGGACGCTCTTCGGCTTCTTCGGTATGGGTGGATCGTTCCTTGTTACGCCGGCGCTGTTGGTCATTGGCTACCCGGCCGAGGTCGCCGTCGGAAGCGGCCTTGCGTTCGTCTTCGGGACGAGCGTCATCGGTGCGATCAAACATCGCGACCACGGGCACGTTGATTACAAACTCGCGGCCATCATGACTGTCGCCATGACGATCGGCATCGAGGCTGGGAAGTACGTGGTTCTCTTCCTCAAAGCGACGGGCCAGGCGGATCTGATCATCAGTATCGCGTACGTCGGTCTACTGGCCATCGTCGGTCTGTTCACCCTCCGGGACGCTCGTTCGACGGATGACGAATCCAGCGTCGATCTGTCCGAAACGGTACAGGGAATCGAGCTTCCACCGATAGTCACCTTACGCGGTGACATCCAGGTGTCAGGTGTCATCATCTTCGCCGTAGGGCTGGCTGTCGGTGTCCTCTCCGGATTCCTCGGTGTCGGAGGCGGCTTCTTGTTGATGCCCGCCATGATGTATGGCCTCGGTGTTCCAGCTGCAGTCGCCGTCGGAACGGATATCCTACAGATCACCATCTCAGGAGCGTACGGTGCGTTCTCGTATGCACAGGCCGACGCCGTCGCACTTCCCGTCGTCGGTGCGATGCTGATCGGGAGCGCCCTCGGTGCTCGCATCGGTGCCGGCGCGACGGATCTCGTCGACGAAGATGACATCAAGGGCTACTTCGCCGCGATGTTGCTCGCGGGGAGCCTCGCTGTCAGTGCGAAGCAACTCGGCACCGCGTACGGAATTGAGGCGCTGAACACCGTGAGTATCGTGCTCATCTTCGGTGCAGCGCTACTCGTGAGCAGTGCTGTCGTCCTCGCCGCGATCTGTCGGCTCCGAGGGGATGCTACCGGAACGTGGTGCCGGCTGACCACATCGTAGCGTACAGTCTTGTACCGACTATACAAACGTTTTTACGAACTAGGGACGTACACTCGAGTATCGTATGACCGATTCGATGAGTGAAATGCTCCGCCAGGACATGACCTGTGAGGGCCTGCTGGAGTGTTTCCACGGGACGAAGGAACTCGACAAGGACGTGTTCGGATTGCTTGTAGAGAGTTCTGAGCCCCTCACTGTCGACGAAATCGCCGAGCGTATCGACCGTGAGCGGTCGACGGCGTATCGGGCCGTCCAACGACTTATGCAGGCCGGGTTCGTCCAGAAAGAACAGATCAACTACGATCAGGGCGGCTACTATCACGTCTACCGACCGACTGACCCCGACAAAATCGCTGACGACATGCAGCGGATGCTCAACGACTGGTACGCGAAAATGGGGCAACTAATCGGCGAGTTCCGCGAGAAGTACGACCAGCAGATGGCCGATCCGGTCGCGGCCGAACAGTGACGCTACACGAAGTCTTGCTGACGTTCCGTATTCCCCTCTTGAGACGGATCGACCACCCAGTATAGCAGGTATGGCCGAAGATTCTCCCACCCACCCCCTTTTCGCAGCTCTCTACGATCCGGTAACGGCAGTCGCCGAACGAACGGTTCTCCGTCCCCATCGAGAGTATCTTGTTCGTAACCTTACGGGGCGTGTACTTGACCTGGGTGCTGGGACCGGTGCGATGTTCCCGTACTTTTCAAACTCCGAGGCTGCCTCCTTGCACGCGATCGAACCTGACCCCCATATGCGAAAACAGGCCGAATCGAAGGCGAGCGAGCTTGACTTAGAGATCGATATCGGCGACGCGAGTGCCGAGTCGTTACCGTACGGAGACGACCAGTTCGACACCGTGGTCGCCTCGATGGTGTTCTGTACGATCACCGACGTGGAAGCGGCTCTCGCGGAAGTTCATCGGGTCCTGAAGCCGGGCGGTGAGTTCCGGTTTCTCGAACACGTCCACGCTGACGGATGGCGAGCTACTGTCCAGAACGTACTGGCACCGCTGTGGCGGCGAATCGCGGGGGGGTGCCATCTGAACCGACAGACGATCTCTCAGTTCACGGCCACCCCAGAATTCGATACTCTCGAGATCGAACGCCTCGATGTCGGGATGACGCCGGTCTGGCCGTTCGTCCGCGGTCGCCTCCGAAAACGCGAGTGATTGAAGTTCAACTAGGTTATAGTACCGCTCTCGGGTCGATAGCTGTATCCAGCTGTGCTTTTTGCCCAACTCTGAGAACGGACGTCGTCTCTTGAACTAATCCGTTTCAGTCGTCGTCGAAGATGTCGACGCCGCTGGCATCATTCCTCGGCGGACAGTCATGATGACGCCGCTAGCGAGCATCAGGACGGCGATAGCGACCATCCCGCCGTCGACGGTCGCCACTCCGGACGCCATACCGCCGTTCATTCCCGATCCCATCCCGGAATCCATCCCACTTCCCATGGGATCCCGCGTCAGCATGAGTCCCTGATTCAACAGCATTAGCACCGCGTACCCGATCATAAGTGGTCCGCTCGCCGTGCCGAGCCGAGTGGCTACCGGAGTGAGGAGGACGACACCGTGGATCACGACGACGACACCGAGTGCCAGCATGAACCAGGCACTGCCCGACATTCCACTCCCGGCCGTCGACAGGTACACCGAATAACTCCCCGATATAAAAGCGATGAGACTCCCGTAGAGCCGCATCGTCGATATCGGTGATGTGGGCTCTCCCATGTCCGCCACTATCATTTGTCGTACGTGTTTATCCCGGCCACTTGGTTTGCGGGGCACTTCTGCGTCGTTCCAGTAATAACGAAGATCGCGCCAGCGACGAGGATGAGTGCTGTCACGGCCAGTCCGACAGTCCCCGCAAGTCCGATATCGAGATAGCCAGCGAGGAGTGCGACACCGATCGCGACGAGGATAGGTCCGCCAATGAGTCGTGCTGTCCGGTCGAGGCCGCCGACATTCTTTTCCATACTGATTTCAGTTAGGCAGGTGGTCTATTAACAGTTTGGCAATAGTGTACAATACCCGCCCGGCAGAACCGAGTCTCTAACTGAAATTGATATTTGAACTCATCTGAATATTCGAGAGTACTACGTTCGAATACCGACGATGACGAACGTCTCTGGGCGAGTTGATTCGGACTGAATATCGAACCCGCCCTCACGAAGCGCTGTTGCCGCTTCTTCTACGGTAAATCGCTCCTCGAGAGGTGGACCGCTCTCTCCTCCCCCATGGGCAGACCAGTCGGCGATGACAATGCGACTGCCCGATGCGAGCACCCGTTTCAGTTCCTGTATCGCGTCACCGCTCGTGAATTCGTGGTACGTCATCGTCGAGAACGCCGCATCGAGCTGTCCATCCTCGAACGGGAGGTCTTCGACACCGCTCGTGATGAGTTCGACGTTGTCCGGAACGCCCTTCTCATGATAGTAGTCGTGCATGGCATCCTGTACGTCGACACCGTAGAGATGATCGACGTGAGGAGCGACGTCGTCGGTGTAGAATCCCGTTCCACTTCCGAGATCGGCAATAACGTCACCACCGGTCGTGGAGAGTGCAGCGACCAACTCTTCCGCTGAGAGGTATCGGTACCGCTGACTGGCATCTTCTAGCTTATCAGCTCGGTCAGGGTCGAAAGTATGATGGCCCATCTATGCGAATAGTTGTGCACACTCTGTGAAATATTCTCTGTTTGAGTTTCCTCCCTTCTAACCGTCTAGCCCCGTTCGTCTAATACGGCTTATCTATCCGAATTTTGGCGTTGTCGTAGGCCAACCTCATTTTCACTGTCTTACAGCGCGAGTACTATTCACATGGCCATCTCAGCCCAGATTACGCTTACAGTCCTGATGGGGGTGTTTCTCCTCATTGTCGTTGCGTGGCTTGCTCGCGTCGAGGATTGGCGTACCTATACTCCGCTCACAAGTGGTGGAAGTCCTGGACACGAACGGGAACAGGTTACCGCGGAGAAGCCGAGTGGACTCATTCGATGGCTGACGACAGTTGATCACAAGGATATCGGCATTCTTTATGGTTTGTTCAGTCTCGTCGTCCTGTTTTGGGCTGGCACAGCGGCGCTGTTGATGCGAGCGGAACTGACAACACCAGAAACGACGCTGATAGGGGCAGACCTCTACAACGGGTTAATGACGACCCACGGAACGACGATGCTTCTCGTCTTTGGCACGCCAGTTCTCGCTGCGTTCGCGAACTACCTCATCCCGCTGTTGATCGACGCGGACGACATGGCATTCCCTCGCGTCAATGCGATCGCATTCTGGCTATTACCTCCTGCGACCCTGCTCGTTTGGGCAGGATTCTTTCTTGCTCCCCTCGGCATTGGAGTCGAGCCATCAACGACGAGCTGGACGATGTACACGCCATTATCGGCGCAGTTACCGAATCCGGGCGTGGATCTATTTCTTCTCGGGCTTCACCTTATCGGGCTCAGCGGGACGATGGGGGCGATCAATTTTATCGCGACAATCTTTACCGAGCGAGGCGAAAACGTCGGCTGGGCCGAGCTCGATATCTTTTCGTGGACCGTTCTTGTACAATCCGGGTTGATCCTGTTCTCCTTCCCCGTGCTTGGATCTGCGATCGTTATGCTGTTACTCGATCGTAACTTCGGAACAGTATTTTTCGCTGTTGAAGGTGGAAGTCCGATTCTCTATCAGCACTTATTCTGGTTCTTCGGACATCCTGAAGTATACATTCTCATTCTCCCCCCGATGGGGATGCTCAGTTTAATCATTCCCCGTTTCTCTGGGAGGAAATTATTCGGGTTCAAATTTGTCGTTTACTCGACGTTGGCAATTGGTGTCCTCTCATTTGGAGTGTGGGCCCACCATATGTTCGCGACCGGTATAGATCCGCGAATACGCGGAAGCTTCATGGCCGTCTCGCTGGCGATTGCTGTCCCCAGTGCAGTGAAAACCTTCAATTGGATCACCACGATGTGGAACGGACGAATTCGGCTCACTGCTCCGATGTTGTTCTGTATCGGGTTCATCTCGAACTTCATCATCGGTGGTGTCACAGGAGTTTTCCTCGCATCGATTCCGGTTGATTTGATTGTCCATGATACGTATTACGTGGTGGGACACTTCCACTACCTCTTCGCCGGAGGACTGCTCTTTGCTGTGTTCGCAGGCATTTATTATTGGTTCCCAGTGTTCACAGGGAAAATGTATCAGCGACAGCTGGCAAAGTGGCACTTCTGGTTGATGATGATCGGCGTCAACGTGACGTTCTTTGCGATGCTCCTACTGGGATATGACGGGATGCCTCGTCGATACGCCACGTATCTCCCCCGATTTGTTACTTTGCATCAGATCACTTCGGTGGGGGCCTTCATACTCGGTGTAGGGATGATTATCTTCCTTTGGAACGTGGTCCAGTCAGCGATCGAAGGGCCGGACGTGAACGACGCAGACCCGTGGGATTTGGAAGAAGAAGGACTGCTCACGCACGAGTGGGAGTGGTTCAGGCGCAAGCGAGAAGCGGTCCTCGCAGACGGAGGAGACGACACATCTGCCGACGCAAAAACAGACACGGACGAGTGATTATTATGTGCGCCTGGCAGCTCAACCGCGAAACAGTTCTCGACCTCTCTGTGAATATTATCCCGTTAGGGATTCTTCTCTTCTTTAGCATCCTATTTATGATCGTGAATCCATGGGGGTGGGATCCATTTCCCATCGTTCTCACTCACTTCCTGACCCTCTTCCCGTTCGTCCTCCTCGCTATCCTCAGTTATATCGCTGGTCTGAAAATCCAATCAGAGGAGCAAGGAGAGTAAATTACGGACCGCAGAAATCACGCGTAGATAATGCAGATCAGTACCGTCACGAATCAAGGCCTGAGTCTCGAAACTCATCGTTTCGGTCGCGAAGAACGACACCAGCGTTAGGATGCTGGTCGGCGTCTTCGGCTATTTCCCCTTGTTCACGGAGCTCTTGAAGCTGAGCTTTCACGTCATCGCGGTCGACATGCCCCACAACAGCGACGACATCAAGGAGCGGTTGTTCGGGGATTCCAGGGCCAGCCCCGCCGCGACCGAGATCGTCTTTGAACTCCGGGGCTTCATCTTGTAGAAACGCGATGTACTCGCGGATGTCAGCCGTCTCACCGAGACGATCGTGCCATGCTTCCGGATAGCGACTGATTCGTCCCGAAGCCAGCTCATAGATGGCTTCCTTCCCAGCCCATGTATGTGAGTCTGTAAGCTGTGTGTTCAGTTTTTCATGGAAGGTTTCGATATTGAATTGATCGTCACGGCTCTCTGAGAGTGTCTCCGCATAGGACTCAATTGTCTCGCGTGAGATCCCTGGCTGTTCGTGGGGATGATGACGCTCAATGAGCAAGAGTAGATCCTCAAGAAGGAGAGACTCTCCCTTGTGTCGAATTTCTCGGAGGGCATCCTCATCGATTTGTGCCATATCGAAGATACAACGACGAGATCAATAATTGCGTTGGCTACTCTTCACTGAGCTCGCTTCCGTTATAACTTACTCAACTGTTTTACGACTGGGGAGATGGCTTCGCGTCTGCGTATCTCCCTTGTTCGATCGGTGCACCGACAGTGTTCCCCCACTCGACCCACGAACCGTAGTAATGTCGGACGCATTCATACCCGAGCAATTCGTGCAGAACTACCCAGGCAAGTGCTGACCGCTCACCGATTCGGCAGTACACTATCGTTTCTGCGCCTGTGTCTGTGATCGATTTGTATACCGCTTGGAGTTCACTCAGGGACTTGAACTGTCCATCCTCTCTAACGACTTGATTCCACGGGATATTGATCGCACCAGGGATGTGCCCGCCGCGCTGGACCCCCTCGTTCCACCCCGGTGGAGCCAACACTTCGCCTCGATATTCCTCCGGAGAGCGGACGTCGACGATCGACACATCACCGTTGAGTGCGTCTCTGACGGTCTCCCTATCGACACGAATCTCATCATTCACGTCAGTCACTGTGTACGTCCGTTCAGCGACAGACGGACGCTCTGTGCTTAGGGGGAAGGATTGCTTGATCCAGTACTCTCTCCCGCCATTGACGAGCCTGACGTCCTCGTGCCCGTAATACTTCAACAACCAGTAGGCGTAGGCAGCAAACCAGTTCTTCATATCGCCGTATAGAATCACAGTCGTATCGGGGGTTACACCGTACGATCCGAGCAAGGTTTCGAAGTCGTCCCGGGGTGGAACGTCGAAGGTTTTTGGATCTTGTAACTTGATGTTCCAATCGAGGGCGAATGCACCAGGAATATGGCCTTCTGCATATACATCGGTGTCAACGCTGACTTCAAACAGTCGCAAAGCTGGATCATCATCTCGAATATCGTCAAGTCGGTTCTTAACCCACTCGGGAGAGACAAGAATATCGTTTGTGTACGCCACCATTCTTGATACGGATTCTTTCTGGAAGTGCTTTAAACTCGTGTTGTAGTCCGCCAACGGGAGAGGTATGTAATCCAAACACGGCTACCTGCCATAGCCTTCTAACGGTTAGGACAAGATGTGAAAGGTACTTATCGGGGAACGATACCTACAGATAAAGGGCAACTCCCCAAGCTATGGCAAGTGCGATTCCCGAACCTACAAGGGTTCCTAGAGCATTTCCTATCGCTTGCGGACGCCTACCGATCTCCCAAAGTCGAACTGTCTCAACGGAAAATGACGAGAAGGTCGTAAACGACCCACACATACCGGTTCCAAGCAGAAGTGCGACCGAATTATCCAGATTGACAAATGTAATGAGACCAAGAACGAAACTGCCGAGGACATTGACGATGAATGTCCCCACTGGAATCTCTTCAGTTTCGACCCATTAGCTGACTGCTGTTCGCAATAGTGCACCAAGCGCACCGCCCGTCCCAACGATGTGGGCTGGATCAAACACAACCATTAGGACCACCTCCAATCGACGTGCCGTGCTAGTGACCGTCCGAGAAAGACACCTGAAAATCCGAGAGTATAGTTTGCTATGACGTTCAGTGCTAACCATATTGGCGCTGCCTGCGCCGACTGGAGAACGAACGTACTGTACGTGGTAAACGACGAGAGAAATCCTGTCGAGACTACTGCTCGCGTTTCATTTGCAAGTACCCCCGAATAGAGCGTCTCGTACAAGACGAATCCAAGGACAAAACTACCGATAGCATTTACGATCAGTATTCCGTGCATCCCACCGAAGAGCGATTCGGTGAAATAGCGGAGATTCGAGCCGGCGAGTCCTCCAATTGCTATCAATACAATTGATTCGACACGAGCGAGCGGATGAGTCTCTTTGCCTGCCATGAGTATCTTCTTTGAAAAGGAGTCATCACCCGACGAATTCGGCGGTTGTATCAGGCAGACTCCATTGCCCTTCACAATAATCAAGACGGGACATTGTTATACAACCTCCAAAATTGTTTACAGATAGATAAGGAAGGAATTTATATATTATACTGTAATCTTCAATTTCTATGATGGTGAATTTCGAAGCGTCTCGAGTCACTTGCTCTCTAGCAGATCACTAGGTGACGTACATGGGTTAGTACGACTAATCCTCGACAGACTCTCCGATATACCCCCGAGCAAGCTTCGCTTCGGCTTGTCGAAGTCGATACGAGAGCGTCGAGCGGGGCATGTCCAGCTGGTCGGCGAGGTCGTCAAGTTTGATCTGCCGGGGTGTTTCGTAGTATCCGTTCTCGATTGCTACTTTCAGTGCTGCCCGTTGTGAGGTAGGGAGCGACACCGCTGCAAGTGTATCCTGTTGCCAGCCCTCCGCGTCACGAAGATGGCCCATTCGGAACGTGAGACTTGACCGCAGTGCCGCCCCGAGTGAGTCGTAAAGCATTCCAACCTTCTCGTCAGACCGCATTAGAATGCGCCAGTCGTGTCGATCTTCCTGGCGGTGGGTTTCAAAAATTAGGCCTGATGGCAAATATCGCCCTGCGAGGGTGTGGACTGATTCACAGCCACTAATGCCCTCGAGGTACGTGTACAATACCCGTTCGTTGTTCGTTCGTTTGAGTACATCGTGATGACGTGTTGCCGTACAATCTATTTCAGTTATCGATTCACCACAGATCGTATCGTCGAATCGGAGTTCTTCGATACGGTTCAGTGCCGCTGTCGGTCCGGTAATGCGTTCAATACGCCAAAATTGGTCTTCGGTGACACAACTATCGAGCGAGTGAGCGGTCATCTCCGGGTTTTCGATGAACACCTCCATCACAGGGTCGGCAGTTGCGTCGTACTCGATGCCGAACGTGAATTCGCGCATTATCCCCCTCCTCGAATCGTAGCCAGCGAGAAGTTTTGTCCTTTCGAGTTCCACTGAAGATACCTCTTCATGGATAGTCGATGGGATTGTGATCTCAGGTCCGGCATGCTCCAAACTAAGAAGTTCAACATAAAAAGTGTTGTCGTACGCCAAACACAGATCTACAGTTGCTCAACCTAATTGTACTGTATGCATGGGCAGTCGAATGTGGCCGTCCAACTCACCCACAATTCAGAGACGGAAACTACAGGTGAGTCAACGTGTCCTGAATGTGGTGCCTTGCTCCGGCAGGATGAGGAACACGGTGAAACGGCGTGCTCCGAATGTGGGCTCGTCGTCCAAGAGGACGAACTCGATCACGGGCCGGAGTGGCGAGCATTCGACGCCGCCGAAAAAAAGAATCGTTCACGGGTCGGGGCGCCGACAACAAAGTTGTTACATGACGATGGATTGAGCACGGTGATCGATTGGCAAGACACCGATGCAAACGGCAACGCGCTTTCCTCAAAGAAGCGCCAACAGATGCAACGGTTGCGGACATGGGACGAGCGATTCCGCTCGAAGGATTCCCAAGAACGAAATCTCAAACAAGCACTCGGGGAGATCGACCGGATGGCGAGTGCACTTGGTCTCCCGAAAGCCATTAGAGAAACAGCAAGTGTTATTTATCGACAGGCTCTCGACGCTGACCTCCTTCGGGGTCGATCGATCGAGGGCGTTGCAAGTGCTAGTCTCTATGCCGGTGCGCGACAGATGGGAACTCCTCGAAGTCTTCAGGAGGTGGCGACCGTGTCTCGGGTAGAAAAACTCCGTATCCAACGCGCCTAACGCTATATCGCTCAGGAACTCAGTCTCGGAGTTGAACTGGCCGATCCTCATAGCTATATCACCCGGTTCGTCTCTAATCTTGACGTCACACATGAGGTCGAGCAGATCGGACACGAACTCCTCGATGCAGGGCAGGCTCAGAACGTCCACAGCGGAAAAAGTCCGGTGGGACTCGCTGCGGCGTCGGTCTACGCTGCTTCCCGGCTCGCAAACCAACGGGTCACCCAAGAGAACGTAGCGGCTGCGACAGATGTGAGTATGGTGACGATCCGGAATCGGTATCAGGAGTTGCTCACGGCCTATGAGAATAGGTGAGTGCTGGAGTCTCTACCCCTCTGGCATTTCTTGCAGCTCCTTTGCTCGCTGAATACCTTCATTGGCCACACCTTCGATCGAACGGTCGTTGTGCTTTGCAAGAATCTGAATGAGGTGGGCTAAAAATAGGCCATAGTCGGCGCTACTTGATTCTCGACAGCCGCTCAACATCACTGGACCATCTTCCATTGCGGTGAATAGCTGAAAATACTCGACTTCCTCGCTATCAAGGAGAATCATTGCTCCCTCCCGCTGTCGTTCGAAGTCTGATGGTTCGTTCATTATGTATCTGCCTTAGTTCGCAGTAGGCTAGAGTTTAGCCAGTGGATCTCGGGAAGGGAGAAGCCCGTTAGCCCGAGTTAGTCGCCCTTCTGTGCCTGGCCCATCCGTCGGAGGAACTCTACGAGGGTCCCAAACCCTCGCTGGACATCATTGTCTCGAAGAGCGTTGAGTAATCCCCAGACGCTTGTTCGTTCCGTTGTTCGGTCATCCGTGAATGCACTCAGTCCAGCGTCGACCGAATTGATGAGGTTGGGGTCGCCGAGTCGTTCGGTCAGCGAGAGCATATTCCCGAGGTTCTGCCCCATCTCGTACGGTTCGAGTTCCCGATCGCCACGGGCATCCGAGAAGCCCGCTGCAACCATTCGGAGTTGTTCGAAGGAACTCCGTGAGTCAGCGGCAGCAGCCTTCAACTCGGGCGTCAGATCGGTCACTAACCCCTCGGTTGCCTCCAAGATGTCAAGGAGTTCGATGAATGTGTCTGTGTTCTCACCGAGTTTCTGGAGCAGGACGAGAGGTTCCTGCCCTTCGAACGCGACCCGGAGTTCTTCAAGCGGTTCGCGGGCATCAGTGGCGACGGTTTTGACCTCCGGCACGAGGTCGTCCGCGAGCGATTTCGTCGCATCCAATAGCTCAAGCAGTTCAGTGAGTGTCTCCGCGTTTTCTCCAACCGTCTGGAGAAGTACCAGCGTTTCCTCCCGTTCGAGCGCCAGTCGGAGTTGTTCGAGTGACTCACGCGATTCGGCGGTTGCAGTTTTGAGTTCCGGCGCGAGGTCGTCACCGAGTCGCTTTGTCGCTAGCAGGAGATCGAGGAGTTCAACGAACTCATCCGCGTTCGCTTCGACGCGCGTGACCAGTTCGTCCATTTCGGACTCTGATGGGGCTATCGTCCCCTCAACGTTGCTCGTCATCAGTTTACACCGGGGCAGGGTCGTACCCCTTCATCCACATGTTCCAGTAGGTCGCGGGCAATACGTTGACGTCGAGAACCCAGTTGGCGCGGCTCTCGACGGGAGCAGAGAGCGCGTCCTCGTAGTCGAACTCCGCGATAACCGCTTTCCCCTTCTGAGTGAGGAGCGGACAGGCCGCGTACCCGTCGTAGTGGCCGCGCATGGGCTCACCCTCCATGTGTGCGATGAGATTCTTGGCGACGACAGGTGCTTGTTTGCGCGCTGCTGACGCCGTCCGGGATTTGGGAGCGCTGTCACAGTCTCCAAGCGCGAACACGTTGTCGTACTCGGTGTGCTGGAGCGTATGTTGGTCGACCGTGACGTACTGCGGTGGTCGCTGTGGGTCACCGGAGTAGATCCCCTCCTGCTTGTCGAACGTAACGGGGTCACCACCCTCGGTCAGTGGTGAGTTCTCCGCGATTGAGTCAGCCCCATACTGCGGCGAAACCGGCGCATACATGTCGTACTCGATTTCGTCACCGTCCGTCGAGCGGACGACCCGGTTCTCGTGGTCGACTTCCGCGACGGAGAAGTTCGGGACGAACTCAATGTCGCGGTCGGCCCAGATCTCCTCCATCTTGCTTTTGTACGGTTCCACGCCGAAGACCGCCTCTCCGGGCTTGGTCATAATGACCCGTGAATCCTCCCGAATACCCGTACGGGACATGTAGTCTTCCATCAGCATCGACATCTTCAGCGGTGCGCCCGCGCACTTAATCGGCGTATCGGGAACGGTCACGAGGAAGGTTCCGCCATCGAACTCGTCGACGGCGTCACTCATGTCAGTCGCGGCGTCGTAGTGGTAGTACGGGAACACCTCGTCCGTTTCCTGCCATCCCTCGGTCATCCCTGGAACCGTCTCCGGTTCAAGTACGTGACCGGAAACCACGATGAGGTAGTCGTACTCAACGTTTTCGCCCGCACACTCGACGACCTGCTCGTCAGGATCGACGCCAGTCACTTCGTCCTGGTGGAAGTCAATTCCCGGTTTCAAAAGGTCATCTACCGGCCGCATCTGTGCCTCCGGCATCATATAGTCGAACGGAAGGAGGTAGTACGACGGCTGGTAGTAGTGCGTGTCGCTCTTATCGATGACTGTGATGTCGGCCTTGTCACGCTGGAGTTTTCGTCGAAGGATGTTGGCTGTCATCGCTCCTCCGGACCCAGCGCCAATGATGGCAATCCGTGTCATATGCTGCTTTTTATCAAACTCGGTGCAAACGTGTTAGGGGTTCTCTTGGCGAGCGCCAACTTTCAAGATAAGCGGTAAGAGTACCGCCTTGAACTAGACTGCGATATCGGTCAGAAGAAGTAGAGCAGTGCTCCGAGAGTGAGGCTACTCACCAAGACTAAGCTGATCGAGACGACGACAACGGGAGTAATTCCCGACTCCCGGAGTTCACCGATATTGATACTGAGCCCTAACCCAGCGAAGGCGACGAGAAACAGCCAGTTGGACGCGTTGTCGAGAGTTTGAATTTGCGCCTCCGAGAAGATGCCTGCACTCCCGAGCAGCATGAGGACGACGAATCCAATAATGAATTTCGGGAAGCTATCCCAGAGGTAGTGCCATTTGTTCTCGACCGATGCAATCGTTGCGCCTCGTCGACTGTAGTACAGGGCATATCCGATCGCGACGACGCCGATGAGAGCGTTTCGCGTGAGTTTGACCAATACCGCCCACTCTCCCGCTGCTCGCGAGTACGCAAACCCAGCTGCCGTGACTGGACCAGTACTGAACATCGTCGTGCCGGCCCAAATCCCGAAAACGACATCGGGAAGCCCAAGCATTCGTCCGACGAGTGGATAAACGACGAGCGTAGCTGCATCGAACAGTAGTACCGTCGCGGCGGCATACGCAATCTGCTGCTGGTCAGGTTTGATACTTCCTGCGACCGCAGCCACAGCCGACACACCACAGATACTCGAGCCAGCTGCGAGAAGCGATCCGATTTTCTCGGGGATGTCAAAGAGTTCTCGGGCCAGTATCTCGACTGTGAGGACCGTCACACAGACCGCGATCCCAACTACGAGAAGTACCTGCAGGCCGGCGTCAACGACTTGCTGAAGCGCGACTGTGACCCCCATCAGGACGATTCCTGCTTCCAGCCAGAGACTATGTGTATCGACACCAGCCGCAGCCCAGTCGGGGACACCGACCGTGTTGGCGACGAAAACACCTAATCCGATGACGACGATCAAATGACTCCCGAGTGGAACAACTGATGTGATGCCACGAGCGAGGAGTCCAAGCGCCAATAAAACACTCAAACCTGGAAGGAGACGATGCAGTACTCCCATCGTCACCACGGAATGGGCAGCCCCAATCCGACCGCGAGAACGAGAACTGACGAGAGACAGATCGCCTGCCATCCACGGTCTAACGACGTCCAGTAGTGACGGAGGCTGCCGAGTGGTTTATCAGAACGCTGAGTCGATTCCTGAGGTTCTGCTTTCCGGTGTCCCTCGTTACTCATCATATACTATGACCGTTGAAATTCGGATAAGAATTCGTTTGGCGAGCGCCAACTGTTATACTACTCAATCTCTGAGCTACTCGTCACTAGAACGTTAAGTCGGGCAATCATCGTTTTCTCACGGAAGACACCCGTATTAATGAGCACCGGAATACTAGCATCATTGAACAAACCAAGTTAACTGACTGCATCTGCTTCCAAGACGATGTTCGCCAATTCTATTGAGTCAGAAACCTAATGGCAGGATACTGTGGCTTCAACTTACTACACCGCTCTCAAGGGAATTGCTTTCAGTATTGGCGCGTTCCTCCTCTTTGGGATCGTGACCGGACTAATACCGAACCCCTTCTATGTACGGATGGTTCCGCGTACGCCAGCAGACTACCTGTTTCTCACCACTACCTCATTATTTGTGGGTGCATTTATAATCCAACGAGAGATGGCTGATGAACCGATCGGAGGACGTACGGCAACAGGAGGTGTCATTGGCGGGTTCTTAGCATTCGGATGCCCAATTTGTAACGCTGTGTTACTTACACTCTTCAGTTCGTCGGCTCTCATGACGTATTTCGATCCACTTCGACCTGTACTAGGCGTGGTATCCATTCCCCTATTCGCTGCCCTCCTGTACCACCAACATCAACGGAATTGTCCGACCTGTTGAGTAGACTGAGTGCTCTAAAGATCGTCCTAAGAGACCCACCCCAAAATATAGACCTCATCGTTGTACCCCAAATCGCTGTAATACTCTGTCTACCGCTATTACAGTACTGCCAATAAAGATCCATAGGGCCAGAACGGCAACAAGTAGTACTACCCAGTGTGGTACTGGTGTTGGCGCCATAGTGCCGTGTAATGGAGTGCTCCACACGAGAATGCTGAGAGACAGTAGGACGGGTGAATCAATCATGGATTCTTCGGTTATTTCGAACTAGAGACGCCAATTCAATCGAGCTCTTCCGCTCCCCTGGCTCGTTCTTGTAGTCCCGTTCTGTAGACGTAATACCCAGCGGCGATAAACAGAAGACTGACCACGAGCCAATGCGGGTTGTATTGGCCTCCAAACGATAGTGGTTGACCCCCCGGTCCTACAGGTTGATGCAGACCTAAGAGGGCATGGTCAACGACGGAGTCATACACGTCAAATACACCGAGGCCGATTATCGCAGCGCCAGCCAGTGGTCGCATGGCCAATGGAACATCAGTCCGCCGTTCGGACTGCCAGAGAAGCCCCGCCCCGACGCCCATGATAATCAGCATCCCAACAGAAAATAGACCGTCAGCGAGGATGTTTGTTTGGAGGCCATTTAGCGTGTTCATCGGGTACAGTCCTGAAACGAGATGATGCCACTGAAGGATATGGTGTAGCACGAGGACGTCAATGAGTCCGCTAAATCCAAAACCAAACACCCCTGCTGCCAGAAGCGATCGTCGAGTTATCACGTTATGTGCGCGATTAGCTGCTGAAGTCGTTCGTCCACCCATAGTCAAAGAGAGTTCGCGGGACATTCGGAAAACTCTGGGGGCACCAACTAGAAATTGGATTTCTGAACATCGTAATTTGTGCCTCGCCAATATCATTTGAACCGAGCAGGAGATATATCGAAGGATGATACACGAATTAGTTGGCGATCAGAACACCGACTGGGTGACAGTTCCATCAATACCATTCGTGTACCACGGTATATGAGTACAGGCACGAATGACAACGACGACATTGTAAAGTTCAACATGAAGGTGCCAAATCGGCCTCTCGACGAACTCTATGAGCTGGCGGCGGAATTGAATTACACTAACCGCTCAGGATTCATCCGTGATGTCTTGCAGGACATCACGGAGCCGATTTCGACATCCGGAGCACAGGAAGGCGTCTCTCAAGGATATGTAGATGTGGAAGCGAGGCGGACGATGTCGATTACGGAAGCGAAGGATCGACACCACAGACGATCGCAAGGAGTGAGAACTGACGAGTGCACGACGTCGTTCTGACAGAAATATTCTCTTTAATCGTTAGTATTTTAAAACAGAAGACTCAAAGATTGTTATTAACAAATTCAAAGACATTGGGGATGCTCTTAGATACTTCCTCGATCGGTTGAAGAGCATCCTGGCTACAAGCTTCGCATTGGTGACTTCCGTGACCTGATCGACTGGAACAAGGACAACGAGATGATATACGACATCAATGTTTTTGAGCGGAAGAAGGAGTACCGAGAGCTAGGGAAATACCGTGAAGTGTGGGGGAATTTTGGCGAGACGACGAGCAGCATACTCAGTGGGCCGAACGTCCCAGGTATGACTCCAAGATCGTAGCTTGTCGCCTCTTAGCCGAGGATCGAACCGCCAGGTATGTACCCGAACGAGCGGAGTGAATACCACGTCACATAGATGCCGATCACTACGAAGGCCGTACTCCCGACGAGGCGAGCGGTCTGTCCGTACTGGCCGAGCGAGAGCGTGTTCCCGGTGACGCGTGCAGCGACGCTTACTCCCAGCACGAGAGTCCCCATTCCCGCCGCAAACGATCCAAATACGGCGAGTCCTTCAACAATCCCCTGTGTTGTGAACGACGTGAGAACCAGTCCCAGAAAGACTGGGAGATTACACGCAAGGCTCCCAATCCCGTACACAATGCCGAACACAACAAACGCTGGAATCGTTGCTGAACCCCGCTCTGGTAGCTGAACTGACTGCAGCGGAGAGACGTTGTAGTAGTACATGATGCCAATACCAATCAAGAGCGGACCGACAAAGAGTTCCAACGACACGAGATACGGTTCGATCCACTGACCAAGAAGAAGCACGACGCCGCCGGTGAGCAGATAGACAGCAACTACACCGGCCGTAACGAATCCTCCGACGCGAAGTCCATCGAGTACAGCGCGTCGACCGAGGCCCATCAGCATAAGGATGGTACCCATGACGACAACTGCAACTGGTGGGAAGTAACTTCCCGAACCAAATTTGGCGAGTGGAACAATTAGATTGTACCCAGGGAGCAAGACACGAATGCCGGCGACCGCCATGTAGAAGAGTGGGATCGCCCCAACGATGAAAACGAGTGCGCCATTCACAAGGAATGCAATCTGTATGGGTCCAGACGTTCCTGTATCGGTTTGGTCTCCGTGAGCTGGCTCTTCGTCATGCGTAAAAAAGTACGAAAGATAGGCGGGGAGGAGCCCAACACTACAGGGGGCAAAAAACATCAAGACACCCGCAGCGTACGCTGCGACTAATACTGACGAGGATGCAAACAGTTCCATTAATTAGTCCTCTCCAGTAGACTAGTTGATCGTACAGTAACGCGGATCGCCGGCACGAGCCAAATACGCAAGTAACAGGACGACCCTGCAAAGCCGTAGCAGATTGCCGTGGAACGGCATCGTCGCCAGTGCACAGCAAAGCCAACCAAACCGAGAACGCCAGCCCCACATCTCGCACAGCCGGACGCGAGAAGGCCTGGTATGGCACTCGACAATCCACCAGTTTTGGAAAGTCCGAGTTGTGTGATCCGACCAATGACGTTCGTGATAGCAATGCCAGTCACTATCGCGTACGAAACAATCAACCCGAGACCGATGGCTCCAATCGTTGCGTACGTGTTCGCAGTGAGCGCAACAAGTGCGGTATCGAGATACCCGAGATCGGCACTGAGCATCTGCAATGAGTATTCCAGAAACGAACTCAGAATGAGAAGGAGATACGTCGCAACGGCAAATCCGACGAACAGGAGACTCCGAGCGTGAGACGTCAACGGATAGGCCAGCGCTGCAACGAGCTGTTCGGTATAGTGTTCGAGTCGAAGTTCCGTCACGCGTTCTGCACCCGAGTAATCGCTTCGTTGAATCGATCGTATGGTTGCGCTCCGACGGGTTTCCCGGCGGTATCTGCATCGCGATGGTAGAGAATGAAGGCAGGAGTCCTACGGATCCCGAACTGTGATGCCTGATCGATATCCTCGTTTATCGGCGCCTCGATCGCGTTCCGATAAGTCCGCACACAGGTGTCGACAGCACTTGCATCCACTCCGTCGACGGTTTTTGTGATCTCGAGCAGGTTTTCTTTTGACGCCCATTCCGAGTTCTCTGAGCCCTGTTTATCGAAGAGCGTCGAATGCCACCGCCAGTATGCTTGCGGGGTGTCGCCTCGTACTTGCCGCCAGACACAGCGATCCATCACCGCCGCGGTCATTGACGCCTCCCCGAGATATGGGAGTTCAATGAATACGACCCGGACAGTCCTCGATTGGACGTGATTCCGAATGAGTTTCGGAAACGCATTCTGCTCAAAGCGACGACAGAACGGGCACTGGTAATCACACCAGTAGTACATGTCGATTGGGGCGTCTAAATCGCCCATAATCGGATGGCCTTCAAGACGGATCTCGAATCCGGTCGTTTTGGAACTTCGATGGAACGGGGCTGTTGCGGATGATGACTGACTCGACTGGAGTGTCGAGTCCCCGTACACGACTTCGCCGCCTGCGAGGAGGGTTCCGACACCGCCGAGAACAGCACGTCGCGTCGTCAGTGAGTCCAGAAGGTCCATTCTATATTGTGCAGAATATCCACGACACTAAACATCTGGTGTTATTCAGTGTGGACTCGGACGAGCTAGTCGCGCTCGAAAACCAGCCCATAATGGTAGGACGGAAGTTCGACGAGTGCACAACGCTCGAATTCAGCCGATTTAACGAGTTCAGTCGTTGCTTGGGGGGATAGCCGTAGCTCAGTCGGTGGCCCTCTTCGTGTACTCCTGCTTCTTCGCTTCATATTCTTCTCGGGATAGCCGTAGCTCAGTCGGTGGCCGTCGTGGCTCACCAGCTACTGGCGTTTCCTCACGAGAAGCCGGATACCAGTTGACGATGATGAATCTCCCATTCGAAGCGAGTGCGCGCTTGACGTCGTTGGCGAACGCTTCCTGATCTGCAATCCCATGGAAGGTGTTTGCGAGTAGAACTATATCGACTATGTGGGGGAGTAGGCCAACCACGTCACGAGCATCACCATGAATGAGTTGGATGTTCTCGAGTCCTTGCTCCGTCGCTCGTGAACGTAACTCTGCAAGCAGCGTTGCATCGATGTCAATAGCAAACACGGGAGTCTTGTCGACGAGACTGGCAGCAAGGAGAGTGAAATATCCGTTACCAGAACACACGTCAGCAACTGACTGGTTTTCAGTAATTCCGAGTTGCTGTAGGACGTTCGCGGGGGTAGGCCAGAGATCGGACCACCAGTCCCAACTGGGTTGTCCCGTGTTCTGAAACTCAGCCATCAAATTGTAGTGGCGGATTAGTTCGCTGCGCAGTTGTTCGGCCCAAGTTCGAGATCTTCTGCGTCGTCGTCGAGCGGTTCGTCGCCCCAGTTGATATGCTTGATCTGCTGGTAGTTGTTGGGGGTGTCCGAAAGGGCGTCGACGATAGTCTCAACAAACTCCTTTTCGTCGTTGTCTTCGACCATCCCGAACAGTTCGTTGTTTGCTGTGAGACTGTACAGCGTCGTCGCGAGTGGGCGGACCTCTTCGTCACTGAAGTGCCCGGGCAGGACGACCGTATCGTCGGGCATCTCACCAAGTCGCTGCAGACTGTCGAAGAGGTCTGATGCAGCCTCGCGGATCGCGTCCTCGTTGCTGTCCTCGAGGTCGGGCCGTCCGACGCTCTGGAGGAATAGCGTGTCTCCGGAAAGCACAGCGCCACCGAAGTCGAAGGAAACACTTCCCGGTGTGTGACCGGGCGTGTGGATGACTTCGAGGTCACGTGCTCCCACAGACAGCGTTTCGTCGTCTTCGATGGGCGTGTACTCGTCAAGCGAGCCAGCGTCGTCCTCGTGGAGATAGTACGGGACATCGAATTTGTCGGCGATCTCGCGACCGCCACTAATGTGGTCGGCATGTGCGTGAGAATCGATGGCACCGACGATGTCGACGCCGAGGTCGTCCGCGATGTCGCGGTATCGAGTCACGTACTGGCTTGGATCCACAACGAGTGCCTCGTCACCGTCGTAGACGAGATACGACACGCAGCCGGTCCCAGGGCGAACGATCTGAAGGACACTGCGTTCGCCATCAACTTCGTACGTTTGGTGTACGCGGCCCCAGCCCCGCATTCCATCGCTCATGGACCGAGCCTCATAGCCTCGCTTTTGCAGGAATTCGGCAGCACGGGCGGAGGTAATTCCACCGACGCAGATCACTGCGATCTCCTTGTCCTTCGGGATCTCGTCAAGTGCCGATTCGAGCCCCGAGAACTCCTCGTCGAGGAGTTCATCGTAAATCGGGAGGTTGTAACTCCCACTGACGGCCCATTCCTCGTAGTCGTCCTCGTTGCGGACGTCGAGGATGAACAGCTCGTCGTCGTCGCGTCGTTCCGCGACCTCCTCTGGACTAATCTCGGTCGATGCGAAGTCTGTCTTGCTCATTCTATACAAGATTAGTAATTCTCGATGCATAAGAGTATATTTGGCGAGCGCCAAGAAATCAACCGATAGTATATTATTGCCGGTCGGTTCCCATAGAGCCACGATATTGTGCCAAGCGAAGTTAGCGCTTGCTAATTCGTCACTGCTTGATAAACTGTTTCTCCAGTTATAGGTGTCCTAAATGCATACTCTATGAGAAGATCACACCGACGTTCATCATACGAAAAGAACACCTAGTCGATTTGCAACGAAGGGGATATACTCTGGTTATGTGCGTTCAAATTCAACTAACAAGTGTATACTGACGGGACCCAGCCACTCAGGACGGTTAGCCATATACATCTGTTCCAATAATATTACACATTGCCATATATCTGTTATTGAGTGAAACCACGGTTCATTTAATTCTCTGAAAATAATATGTACTAAATCGTTCACAGCCATTACAACGAACGAGATAGCACAGAAACGCACGCAGGCCGAATAGTGCTCTTTTATGACAACTCCACTCACCGGAGTTACTAATGAGGAGCACGAAAATCCTGTAGATCACCAGTATATCGTTTCCATCGACGATATGACTGGCGTCGGTGACGGAGGAGTGGAGCGGCTGACCAGCCGCACCATCGGGCGCGCGCCTGTGACAGAATTAGTCTGCGTTAGATTCCTACTACGGAATGCGCACAGATTGATCTTGATGTCTCGGGGATAGTCTACTTCCGCTTACTCCGTTATTAGGAAGTAACCAACACACCACCACTTCCAGTGTAAACCGCCGATACAAAGCCCCTATCACCCGTAAACAACCTTTCCTATCCCTATGAATCATATGCCGCTACATCAAACAGCGCCAGACCAGGTTAGTATAGCATACTAACGAACTTCCGTTGATTGTCGATCATCTCGATTCGAAGTGGCTGTATTTTTCTTTTCTGCTGTCACATGTCTGACGCGCTTTGATGCAGGTCGTGCGTGTTCTCTGCGACATGGATCAGATCACACTCCGCCTCGATGAGGATGTCCTTGCATCTGTTGAAGAAGAGGCAGAGGAGTCAGATACAACACGGACAGAATTTCTCCGTAATGTGGTTGAATCACGGCACGAAGGCAAAAGGATCCGAGACAGCTACGAGGAGCAGCTAGAAAGCCTTCAAATCGAACACGGACAGAAGCTGAGTGAACTAGAAGCCGAACACGAGCAGGAGGTGAATCGATTGGAGGAGAAGGTCCATGAACTTCAAGCAGAACACGAGCAGGAGATGAGCGAATTAGAGACAGAACACGAGCAAGAGGTCTCGGAACTCCGCGACTGTATCGACACGCTTCGTGAAGATCGTGAGGAGAAGATTCGGTTAGAGGCTCGGGTTGACCAGTTGGAGCGTGATCTTGAGCGGGTGCGTGAGGAGCGAGACAGTGCAAAAGCGCGATACAATGAGGCTCAAGGGAAGCTGAAAGTTCGCAACTCCTCAGACGGACAAGACGATTCACGTGGCCTTCTTGCTCGTCTCTTCGGACGATAACCGTCCACTGTTTCCAATCAAACGACAAAAAGAACATTATACCGAAACAGGATACGCCAGTCACACGTCGGAAACCAGAACCAGTGTTTAATACGTCTCAGCGAAACCTATCCCACAACAGTCACAGCTCACTAGCCGCTGACGGTGGCGTTTCTTCGACGTACTCCGCTGCTACTGACGCCAACCGCTTCGCGAGTGCCCTATCACCCTCGACCCTGCCCCTGACGTTACTCGATACTCATCGCTCAACTTCTCAACTACGAGACCACCTCGTTCAGTCGTTACCGTCGCCCCGTTCGACTCCAATCGCTCACCAAGCTCGAACAATTCTTTTGGCGGTTCAGGAACCCAAGCGTCGTCGCTCTCGTTGTCTACGACAGACTCCTCGGGCGAGTCGGTCGTCTCGGTCGTCGTCTCATCCGCAGCGTCCGCACGGTCGCGCTCGTCGATCTCATTCCACTGACTGTCGCCAGTCGATGCCGCGTTGATGGGCGCTAACCGGTCCTCTGGAAACCCGTAATGATGAACCTCATTCTCACGAACGCCCTTGAAGAGGTCTGCTGGTTCTGCCTCGTACATTTCGACCAGCACCCATTCAGTGCACTCTTGAACGCGATAATCACAAGCTGGCTGTCAGCTGGATACTTGGGATTCACCTCGACGGCCGTCGTCGTCCCGTTGTTGGTCGAAATTTCCCGATCTGCAATCGTCTTCTCCAGTGGTCTTACCACGACAACCCCTACGTTTGGTTCGTCATCGTCGGTGTTGATCACGCGACCCCCAACCGACAGGCGCGTCATGCTTGTGTCACTAATATCAGCTTCTTCGAAGCGGCAAACAAAAAATCCATACTCCCTGACTGACCCAACGCGGACGCTTACTCACGATTTCCGGTGAGAAAATCACATAGCGTGAGACAGGCGTATCGAATCGGAGAGTCACGACTGTTGACCCGACCAACTCGACTCAGTGGGCTTTCGCTTAATCTGCTGATGCTACCCCCGTAAGTTCATCAAAGCGTGCCGACTTCGGAGATGATGCGAGACAGGCGAGCATTCACTGATCAGAATTAGTATTCTCTTCCACCATCGTCGGTAGATATCGGTAAAGCATTCTGGCGATTTCTTCGACCCCCACACACCAGTTGTCGAGTGTCTAAGTGAGGAATGGAGCAGAACAGCAAGTGGGACACACCAATTGTCGAATGTCCTTGTATCGGTTTTTGTCACCCTCACACACCAGTTGTCGAGTGTCTTGAGTCGCACTACGGAGGCAAGCTAAAGCAAAAAGCCACGGTATATTTAAAGAGACGATTCTAGGCGCTGATATTGTAGTTAGTATATTCAGTACTTTGCTGTTATATGGCCTAGAGAACCAGAATTCACTATTCACTGCTTACCGGATAATACTACTACTACCCATAACCTTATTATATTATTATAGAGTGGGTTGCTATTCTTGTGCGACCCTCTTCGACCCAAGACACTCGACAACTGGTGTGTGAGTGTATGGAGAGAACTCACGACTCTAACGACACATACGACAAGACCTAAGTCAATCGACACGCGTGATTAATACAAGATGCCAACAAGTGACGACCCGTTTGCCGACGTCACTAACCTCTTCACCAACCGTGACGCTCTCACGATCGATTATCAACCGGACAACGTTGTCGAAAGAGACGACGAAATTAGCAAACTTGCGAATGCTCTCAACGCTGTTCGTAACGGTTGGTCGCCAGACAATATTTTCATCTATGGCAAAACTGGAGTCGGCAAAACTGTCGTCACTCGCCATGTCTTGAGTAAACTCCAGCAACACGTCGATATTTCCACCGTCCGTGTCACTTGCAGTTCTCAATCTTCATATCAGACCGCTATTAAGACCGTAAACAACCTCCGTCAAGGTACTGATCGCCCTCCGCTCCCGATGACCGGACATGCCACACAAGCCATTTTTGATGCGCTCTATGGCGAGTTAAACGATCGTGGCGACCCAGCGATCATCGTTTTAGATGAAGTAGACTCGCTTGGCAGTGATGACAAACTCCTCTATGAACTCCCGCGAGCAAAGGATAACGACCATCTTGACGACGATGTTACCCTTGGTGTCATCGGTATCTCGAATGATTTTACCTATCGTCGAAACCTCTCACCGAAAGTCAAAGATTCGCTCGCGGAGAAAGAGATCCACTTCCAGCCCTATTCGGCAAGTGAACTTCAAGCTATTCTCCAGAGCCGTGCCGATGTCGGAGTCACCGACGATGTCCTCGAAGATGGTGTAATCCCGCTCTGTGCTGCCTACTCGTCGCAAGAACACGGTAGTGCTCGCCAAGCAATCGAACTTCTCCGGGAAGCCGTTGATCTTGCCAGTCAACAGGGACACATGACCGTTGGTGAAGAAGAAGTTCGAGATGCTCGTGGATTGGTTGAGAAGAATCAAATCCGAGATGCTATCGGGAGTCTCACCGACCATGGGCTCTTTGCATTGATTGCGTTGAGTTACGAAACAGAAGACAGCACAGGAGTTCGTGGCAAAACAATCTATGGCCAATATCGACGACTTTCCGAAATGAATGGCCGTGATCCTCTTTCATATGATCGCCTTCGTGATCAGCTTGATGAGCTTTCACTGGGTGGATTTGCCGAAAAGACAGTACAGAACAAAGGTGAAGCAGGAGGACGGTATAACGAATATCAGTGTCAATATCCATATGACGTAGTGATTGATGCTGTGAGTGACCATCGTGATTGGGCTGTTTTCGACATCTGAGTACTCTCTACGGCCGAATTTTGTTTTGCAGAAGACACTCTACAAATGGTGTGTCTTCCGTCCTTGTGTAGACATTTCGTGTTCACTACGATGGAGTCTTGGTGTGATTTTGTCCCTTACTCGTTTAAAACCGAAATCAAGTGTCTGTCCCGTTCCGAGGATTACCTGTTTCATGGAAGTAGTATGGAGCAACCATGAGTTCTAAAGGGACGTCGCGACTCACCTCATTTGCGCAAGACGCACTCGATACGCTCGCGAGCGCTGCTCCCAACGACGGGAACTTATCTACGGGGACGCCTATGAAGTCCTGGCACAAGAAGACGATCTCCAGCAGCCTGCTGCCGCGGATATTATCGAACGGCTGCATATGCACGGCCATCTCTATGAGGTCGAGGACGGCTTTCGTCTCACCGATAACTGACCACAGAATATCTCTTGACGATCAAAGAAACGACGAATGGTGATGATGTGACGATGCCATGCCAACCAAGATTACACTGTCGTAATTAACGCCCGAAAGAGAACCGTAATCACGCTAGACCTGCTCTCCCAATATTTTCCACCTCGCAAGCGCGGTGAGAAAAGTGAGAGTAATTACACCCCACAGTAACCAACCGTTCGTTCCGCATCAAAGGGGGGCGCAAATTGCGCCCCCCTTGTCATCTGTGGAGGAATACTCCGGAACCGCTTCGGGGCCAGATTACGCCCCGCGTTCGAGGGATAATTACGACAGTGTAATTATCGCGATTCCTCACCTCCCTGTTCGAGCGCAGCCCGTGACTGTTCGGCAGCGAACTCACGGAACTCCTCTGCGTTAGCGACCAACCGGGCAACCTGTCCGCCCCGCTCACCGGGTTCGAAGCGAACGAGGTTGTCTTCATCGTCCCACTCGCCTGACCCACTCACGCCACCGTCTCGCCGCGTGTGGCGCGCCAGCATTTTCATCGACCGCTGCACCGTGTTTGTGTTCGGATCGTGAATCCCGGCGCGGTGTTCCAACCGACGACGGCACGCCGACGAATCAAGTTCCAGCTTCCCGCCTTTTGTTTTCTGCGCTGATTCGATGAACTCGCGCCAAAGGAACGTCATCCGATGCTTGTTCCCCGATAGAGGCGAGTCGGCGTCTTCCCGTTCAGCGACCAGTCGTGCGGCTGTCTTCCGTTGGATTTCGATGTCGTGGGTCACGTCTGAGTTGATGAGGTCGCTCACATCCACTCGGTCGTGTTCCAAATCGGAGATTCGAGAATTGAACGACTTGATTTTCCCCGTTCCATCGTGGCTATCACGGTCTTCCCAGAGTGTCTTGTTGATACCTTGCTGACCCTTTCGGAGTGAGTTGAGTTCCTTGTGGAGGTTCCGAACGTGACCAATTGCAGCGTCGGCCACGGCTTCGGCGTGATCGGCACGATCTCGTGCATCGGCTAGTTCTTGCTCCAGTATCTCCACGCATTGCTGGAGCGATTCTATTTGTTCGTCTTTCTGATCTAATCGCTCCTCGAACGATGAGAGTCGTTCCTCAACTTCTTGGTGTGTTCTCTCCGTCTCGCACTGCTGGCTGTTTGCATTTCGATGCTGTTGGGTCGTTCCGTGTGTTGCTGAATTACTCATTAGACGTGTCGGGTGACACGCTGATCCATCTCAGAACCACTCAGACTAGCACACTCGGAGTTACGACTACGAACGTAACCCGAAATATTTTGCCGACTGAGCAAGAAACGACAGTTGTGGAAGCGTCGGAGGGAGCGGGTGGTAGGACACCCATTGACCTCCGACGAGACTGATATTTCTTGGCGCTGAAGTTCACCTAGTTTAGCTGTACATCTCTCAACCAGTGGCACAAACCCATGACCTATACAGTCATTTCTCAATCGAAAATCAATTGAAGCGAGTCGCTGCGAGCATCGGCTTCCGTCTCTCGTATTGACGAACGGTGTTGAATCCATCACTCTCATCGTTATTCCTCCAATGGAGGAAGCCCAAGATCCTCGGGTGACAGCTCTTCCAGCTGATTAGCAACGGAGTTCACTCCTTGTAATTCGGGATCATAGATTCCGTGGTGAATCAACCATATACGAGCGGTGGTATCTGACACGCCGAAGTGGGCAGCAGTACCGGCGATTGTTCCAACTTCGTCATAGACCGTCTGCAACTGCTCTGGATCACGGTACGGATACAGTTCGAGTTCGTCGATTGACGCCAGCGAGGACTGTTTCTGTGAAGTGCTTGTTGACTGTATGGAGGAATTCGTGGACGAACTCGAGGGGTTCTCAGGTGCACTATTTGCCCACTGGTTTAGTTGGCATTGCGCGTCGGACAGCGGGGAAGCTTTACAAGAACTGGTCTCTATGCTTCGCTTACTCTGGGACATACTCATTGGCCTGTTGCTTGGTCATGATACGCCAGAGGTGGCTGGTGCGCCCGCGAACGAGTGATTGGACCCACAGACGTTCGCTGTTCTGCGCACCGCCGACATTGATCCGAGAGCGATGTGACCATCATGTGCCGTCTGCATGACATCACACGATGATGTATCCAGGCTCTCGGATTACGAAACGATCTCCAGCGTGGCTATCGCTTCTCACGGGGGTGTATTATTTGCACCGCTGTTACCAATGTTAATCTGTGTGAAATTAAGGAAAAGACGCTGATATATTGGGAATATATAGATACAGTAGAAAAGTACCGTAATAGAGGCTATAACCGGTGTTACGGAAGGATTGGTTCGATTTCAGAAGGTCGTTTTGCCTCTGCACGATACGATTTATAGAGATCAGTTGCCCAATCGACAACTTGTTCGTTTGTACTGACGATCATTGCAATGTGTTGCCCTTTGCCGGATTTATTGTATGCGCCAATCGCTACCTTTCGAGAATCATAAATCCCGATGCCAAGCGTATGAGACCGATCAAGAACAAGTGGATCATAGTTTGGATCATCTGATTCATCAACCACATATCGAGAGTCCGTTGATTCAACGGCCTTCATGAAGGTTGGCCGGTCAAGGATGGCTTCAAATTCTGGCCCGATATTTAGCTTATGCATAGTTGAGTAGGTTTTGAATAAGACAGAGTTGTAAATAGAGCAGAGACCACGAAACCGATCAATATTCCGGTCATAGAGGGAGAGTGCGGTTGCAAGCACCGATGATGGACTACTCGGGTTTGAGACAACTAAATCAGCATCAGTGAGTGCTTGGATTGGAACAGTAGCATCTTCCGGTGGCAGCCGCTGAAACCATGGGGCCTTTTCGATGAGTTGCGTGAGCGATGCTGCCAACTCATCATACTCAGCCAGTACTTGCTCTCCGGTGGCTGTGATTTGATACTCACCACTGGTCTTTTCGACCCAGCCGTTCTCAGCGAAATGCTGTAAAACACGTCTGAGTGTCGAATCTGAGGGTGGATCATCAAGTTCTGTGCGAAGTTCGGTTACATGGACTTGCTTGCTCGAAACCGCTGCCAAAACTGGTACTGGATGGTCTGACCGAGTGCAATATGCCAATTCCTGCCGCGGAATTGTGGTAAGGCACGTGTCGATGATATCAAGAAACAGAATACCACCACCAGTCATCTCGATTCCCTCGTTATGCCGATTCACAAATCCACGATCGCTAAGAGCTGCAAGATGATTTGAGATCGACTGCCGAACAATATCTGTTTCGTCATGAATGTCCTGGACGATCGGCTCCGAAAGCGTCTGGACGCTACGAAGTACAATATGACGAGTTGTATCGACAGTCTCATTAATGACTTCCCGAATGACAAGCTCTTCTCCGGAGAGTGGATTTGTCGCTCGGTAGTCCATAGTAGTCATAGTAGCATCTCCGGCAGTAGTTTTCATCTATATCATTTATAGAATTGTGATTTAATCCATGTAAGATGTGAATTGTAAATACAGAATCATGATCGCGGTAGAACCTCACTGGATTTATTTGTAGGCTCGCAGGATACGATACTATGAAATCAGATCTTCGCCAACCGCCAACTCCCGATGGCCACCCATTTATTGGCCACACCATCGACTTCGCCCAGAGTCCATTCGATTTTGTTGATCGAGCGATCGAAGAGTGTGGCGACGTCTACCGAATGAAACTCCCGAGTACGCAGGTCTTCGTTTTGGCTCATCCGGACTACTTTACACAGGCTCTCGTGACCGAGATCGATGCCTTCGGGAAGAGCGACGATTTTCAGACTGCATTTGGGAACGGGGTGATTGCGACGGAAGGTGACCAGTGGCGTCGGCAGCGAGGCGTGCTTCAACCGTTCTTTACCAGAAAGCAGGTCGGAAAATACAGTGATCAGATGGTCAAGGCGACACAGCAACGCGTCGATACATGGTTGGATCGAGAAATTCTCGACATGGAAACCGAAATGAAGAATCTTACATTAGAAGTGCTGTTCGCTACCTTATTTGGACGAGAACTCCAACCGGGCGAAGGCGACGACCTTCGAACCGCAGCCGATGGCCTTCACGGATGGTTCGCTCCGACATCGTGGTTATTACCGAACTGGGTACCAACTCTGTCACGACACAGTTTCAAAAACTCAAAGGAACGACTTCGTACCGAAATTCAGCAACTACTGACAGAACAGCGCACGTCTGATGCGAACGGGGGATCTCACTCAGAAACGCTCCTCTCGAAACTCCACAACGCACGCAATGGGACTGGTCAAAACCAGTTGAGTCAGCAAGAAGTTGAGGGGATGATGATTACGATGATTTTCGCGGGGTATGAAACGACTGCCTCGGCACTCGCGTTTGCGTGGTACGCACTTGCGACACATCCCGATCTCCAAGAGGCGTTTCACGACGAAGTTGATACTGTTCTGGATGGTGATTCGCCTACTCAAGCAGATATTGATGAGTTGGAACTCACGCGTCGAATTCTCAAAGAAACAATGCGGCTCTATCCGCCGATACACACTATTCCTCGTAAAACAACTCGAACGGTTGATGTAAACGGCTATCAGCTGCCCGCTAATGAAGAAGTACATCTGGGTATTCTCGCTGTCCATCGTGACGAACGGTTCTACGATGATCCGCTTTCGTTCCAGCCGGATCGATGGGAATCAGATTTAGAAGATGAGCTTCCAGAGCATGCCTACATGCCGTTTGGTGGGGGCCGCCGGGCGTGTGTTGGCCGTGAATTTGCCTTGCTCGAAGCGACACTCGTGCTCGCGACAATCGGACAAGACTGGGAATTTGAGTGGAAGGGAAAAGATGAGCTAGCGGTTGAACCCGGACTCACACTCCAGACTCAAGGTGGTTTGCCGATGTGGCTGAAACGACGATAATCGGTGGTAGTTGGTTTTCAGTCGGTCTCCGATGCGGTATGTCTCTCTTGAAATTCTCAGAGCGTGGTGAGAGTAGCATGCTGAATACAGAGCGCATATGCAGCAATCAGATTGAGAAAATATTTACCATCAGTTGTGTGCTAAAGAATGGCGTTACTTCTCCGTGGGTCAGTCGCTGCCTTCGTCGAAAGGTAGCTCGTCGCCACCGAGTTCAGGGGGGTAGAATTGATGACCAACCTGGTCTTCGACTATATGGGCGAAGTTGCACATGTCGACACGAATATCGTCTGGCATATCGAGGACTTCCAGTCCGTTGTCGATATATGCGCCAAGATAGTCGATTTCATCTGGACTCGCGAGCTTCTGTACTCCGGAAAGCTGGATACGTTTCGTGACATAGTCGATGAACCGGTCAGAGGATTCCAGGCATTCGGTGATGACTTCGAGGTCATAGACGCTGGTAACGTAAGGCAGGTTGTCCTCGATGTCAGCGATGGTGGGATACTCGGTTGTGGCAATCCAATCGTACTGCTCGCGTAGTACAATGACAGGAAGATAGCGTTCAATCGTATCAGCATCAATCGTGATGGTATCGTTGTCAGTGCTAAGTTTGGTGACCTCGCCAGCTTGGATATTGTCGATGAGGCGGGATGCTTGGTCGTGTCCATCACCGATTCCGTCGATAACGTCATCTTTTACCGCTGGATAATCGCCACGACGTGTCTGGAGAGTGAGCTTCTTTGCTTTGCATTCGATGACAATGCAGGTGTCCTCGTGGAGAATAACAAGATCAGTCTCGTAGCTGTCCCCTGCAACCGAGTATTCCGGATTGATGAGGATCTCTATGTCTGGGAAAATAGTGAGCAAGCATTCATGCGTCCACTCTTCCACGTAGTCTCCCCATTGTGATCCAAATTTGCCACCGTGTTCATCTTGACTACCGTAGCCAGTAAGACCAATGAGGTCGTAGTAGTATGTCTCGGCAACTGCCCGAAGTAAGGCATTGAAATGCGGAATGATATACTCGCCGTCGTGTTCGATGATTGGTCTTCCGTGCAGTGGGTTATGTTCGTAGGGGTACGTAAAGTCGTCTTGTGGGACTGAGCCGAGTGAAACGGCCATTCGATCGAGAAAACTTTTGAATTCCTGTTCATTGTCATCGATGCGCTCAATGAGGGTTTCTTTCTCGAGCCAGAGATCCTGTTTTGCTTCCTGATAGCGTTCCTGTGCTTGATTTATTTCGTGCTGAGCTTCCCCATAGTCATCTGAATCAAGGTATGCCTCCATTCCTTCTTCGTCATCATCGTATTGATCAAGGTGCCGGATGAACCCGCCATGAGCAACCCGGGTTATCCTGCTAAATTCTCCAAAACGGTCAAGCATCCGTTGATACTGCTCTTGATACAACTGAGAGAGATCCCTGACAAACTGGGTCGCATCTTGGATTGTGAATCCTAGCTCATTCTGTAAGATATTGTTATGAGGCGTATACGCTCGCTCGGCTGCTTCGAGATACTGGGAAGGATATACGAACCGACTGGCAGCCAGTTCACGCCCCAATACCTGACTTTCGATAAAGTACTGATGCCGTTCCTCCTCAGGCAGAGACTGGATATCGACTTCGTCACCAACCACGTGTAATATCAGTGACCGGGTGAGCCTGTCCGTAGTTTCGTGAACCTCATCGTAAGGGAGATCTCCTTCTTTATTGGGTTCAAGCGTACAGAGTAACCCCAACAGATACTCGATCATTTTCGGTGGGATACCCACCCCGTCCTTATGCGTTTCCGGATCAACAGACACGGTAGACGACATCACGTAATTCTCCCCCAGCGATCCAATCAATTGCCGTGTATTCACAGTACCGAGCAAATCTCGGAGGTCTTCGATTACTTCCTCTGGCAGTGGGGTTGCATCCCGCATATCTTCAGTTTGCCCCTGGAGAGCGTTTATAAGCGGTGTGAGGTCAGTGTAGAACGCGTCCTCAGTCTCATGTTTGGGAAGTTGATCGAACATTTCATCAATCTCATCGTCCTCTTCCGCCTCTTCTTCGGCCTCGGCAAGGAGACTCCGGGCTAAGTCCCCTTCTTCAATAAAACAGGAATGACAGATTGCGATATCCCCCGTAGTATGACTTTTTGTCGGCTTGCCACAGAATTTGCAACGCATCATGATCAGATAAATAGAAATTCACAAACATGATCGCTTCAATCTACCGACTCAACACTACAGATTGTATTTGCATACCTTCTGTTCAGCACAATCTCCTCAAATTGCCACTGGATAGAAGTTTAAACAGAGCTGGCGGTATTTCACAGAAGGAGTGTCAGACGGCCACCGATGAAGGCTACTGCCGAGAAGTACATTCCAAATTTCAATAACGACTGGCCACCCGTTGGGTCGTCGAAGCTCCGATATCCGGAGTAAAGCATCACGAACACTGCTGGTGCAACCAGTACAAGATACGCCATCCCAAACGTTCCAATGAAATACGGCACCGGACTTGCAACCATCGCGATCAGCAGCACCGCCATCGCGATCAATAGTGCGGGACGTTGCCCAATGGAAATCGGGAGTGTATTAAGCCCTTCTTCTCGGTCTCCAGCAAGATCTTCAACGTCCTTAATCACTTCACGTGCGAACGTCGACAGCGCTGCTAAGAGAAAGAGTACACCCACGGCGGGACTCAGCTGCCCAACAGCAGCGGCACCAAAGAGAAACGTACTCCCACCAAGATACGACACAAGTAGGTTCCCGACACCCGGCAGCCCTTTGAAGAACTCCGTATAAGTGACGAGCGCAACGAGATTCACTATCGCAATTCCCATCGCTAGCGGTGGAAGTGTGAGAGCGAATCCAGCAGCGACGGCAAACATGACGAGACTGAAGCCAAGTACTGTTCTTGGGGCTACTGCGCCACGTGGGATTGGTCGCTCAGGGTTGTTGATCCGATCAATATCTCGGTCAAAGTAGTCGTTGATGGCCATTCCTGCCCCTGTCGCGAGAATCGTTGTGAGGGTGGCGGCACTGGTTGCGCCGAGGTGTGAAAGTATTCCACTGCCTTCCGCAACGAACGCGCCCGTGAACGTCAGCACGCCGGAGGCAATCGCATTCCCTGGCCGAGTAAGTTCGATGAGTCCACCGACCCGCTCTGCATGCGACACGCTGGGGGCTTTCTTTGCCGTCACTATAAACAGCACGAAACGCATGCTGTCACACTCAAACTGACAAGATCTCATTGCGCGCTTACGTTGGTGTGTCGGAAAAGCCTATTAATTGTCACTAGATAATTCATGCATGGATCAGTCTGGCTACGAGATGACACGAAGGGAAGGACGCGCTGATATACGAGATGTGGACGTATCCGAACGAGTCCAAGCATTTCAGCAACTACTGGCAGAGAACTCTAAGATAGAGCTGACAGATGCGATGGCTACCATTTGTGGCATCAACGAAGCCGAGTTTCGGGTGTATCTGACGGTTCTCGACCATCCACACTGCTCAATTGCTGAAATTGTTGATGTTCTCGACCGCGACTCGAGTACAGTTGGCAAGCAGTTGAAACCGCTGCTTGAACAGGATCTTGTTGAGCGATATCCGCGAACGGTGGACAATGGGGGTATCAAGTACCTCTACGAGGCACAGTCACTCCCGGAAACCAAACAGTGGCTCCAGCACGAGTTGGATGCCTGGACAGATGCGGTTCTGTCTCAATTTTCGCGTCTTCGCGTCAACTGATTCCATTATCGGATTGACCGCGAACGCGTCGACGATTACGATGAAACATTACGGATTTGACGAGTCACACCCGTTGTGACCGGACACGAGAGCGAAACCACGAGGTAGCCGTAACATACCACTACACTACTACTGAACAAAAGGGGTCTTCTTCCGTAGTTGTGACTAGAGTAAAAGGCGTCGGAGACGTGAGGAACCGCCCAAGCTGAAACCAGAGGCGGTCTACATGTCACGTCCCGTCCAACGTGTCAATGTGGTTCTGTTTTCTCGCCGTTCTCACACCCCGCTACCATCACGTCCGGTCACAACGGGCGTGACTCCACCCGTGACCGTGCCATCTTCAAGGAGATCGAACTCGTGATACCGCATTTCATTCAACCCTTCCGCCGTGTCTATGTCCATCGCCACGATTTTGACTTTCTCTTGTTTTTGACTCACGCAGCGCTCTTTGACCGTTATGTCCGAGCCACCGAGTTCAACGAGCGCGTTCCAGACACGGGTAATAGTTGTCCCGTGCGGCTTCTCACCATCGATGGCGGTGATAGCTTCTTTCAGATCTACACGCGTCCAGAAAATACCTGAGCCGTTTTTCCGCCGCGTGGCGAATTCGTCCCATCGTCGAGCGGCTGTCACCGCACGCCACGAGTTCTTTTTGTTCTTCTCGTCCACGAGCCGCCTTTTCACTTGGTACGGCGAACAGTTCGTGTACAGATCCAGCGGAGATGTGGCTGGATCTACGCCACCCGGCAGTCCAGTGGTGTTCGACGAATTATCGTCGTCTTCGATCTCGGATTCGAGCTGGTTTACCTTCGCCGTGGCCGCTTTCGAGACCTCTCGCGCGTTCTTCGCGTTTTCTTTCGCTTCGTGTGCGTTTGCAGCCAGATCCTCTCGGGCTGTACTGGCTTTCTCAGCGTCCACTTCGAGTTCACCAACGCGCTCTTCAAGCGCATCGATCTGCTCGGCCTGCTGTTGAATCACCGTCCACATCGTTTCCCGGCTTGGGAGCTTCTGCTCGTAATCCGACTTGGACACGACCGCGTTCGACGTATTCGACTCTACTCCGTCTATTCCCATCGCGGCGGCAAAGTCTTCGTCCGATACTGTGTTTTTATCGACTTCCTCGGGTGAGAGTCCGATAGACATCAGTTCTCACCTCCGAAACCGTTCCCACAATCCAGAGAGTGACCAAAGTGTCCGATATCGGCGGAACCAAAACTATTCATCGCCGTCGCACCCCCGAACGTGCTGTGGCCAAGCACTCATGCGGACTGGAGTGTGGCAGTTCGGGCAAGGTCTAGTTCGCTGCGCGCCATCGTACTGGATGCGGCAATTCTCACAGAGACGGTCGATCTGCGAACGTGCTTCTTCAACTGCGAGCTGTGAAAACGATCCACGACAGCCACAGAGTGGTTGTCCGTCGTCGTTCATCAGGTGGCAGACGCTCACAGATGAATCGCCTGTAACGGAATACAGGACAGTCTGGACGTCTTCGGGTAGCCCGTCGAGCGTGCTGGGTTTCGGCGTGGACTGGTCCCACTGGTGAGTAAGTCGTGTTTGAGTCGTCTCGGTTCGACCGGAGGGAAAGTTCCTTGGGGGTATCGTGCGTTGTGACATATGCGGTTTTCGGCCAACGCGGGCGTGTGCTTGTGACACACGTCCGTTTGACTTCTGGGCACTGAGTGCCCGCGCTGAGCCGTTGGCATATCTTTTTTTATCCTGCAACTTAATTCTATTCCTCGTATGGGGTTCCATGTTTCCTCAGAAGCGGTCATAGTTGGTTTGAATGTCGCTGACTTTAGTGTCAGAAGCAACTGTCTCAAACGAATGGTGACACACGTTTCGTGGTTTGCGAAAATCGACTATCCCATCTTTGCGTTCTTCGATAACTATGATATTCGCGCCACTCCGAAAGTCGTCGCTGGCAACATCGAGTACGATAGATCCTATACTGGCAAACGGTTGCGTGCGCTCCGCGATGCTGGCCTACTCATACAAGACGATGAAGGATTCTACAAGATTTCTGACCTTGGTCGTGACTTTCTTGCTGGCAATCTTGCGAAAGAAGAACTCGAAGCGCTCGACCCGGAGAAAGCCGAAGACGACGTTGACCAATCCTAATCCCTGAACGCTTTTCCTCTTTAAGGCGCTCGAACCCAGTCAGCAACAGCATCCCGCCACATCTCAAACAACTCTGGGTCAGCCTCTTGCATCCCAACTCGAACAAACATTCCTAACAGCTCCCCCCGTGTCATCTGTTCATCTTCGGATGTGGGTCGTCCAAGCTCATTTTCGAGCTCTGTTCCAACTCGATCCAACAACTCAGGATTCGCCTTCAGTACATCAGTGAGAGCGGCAAGTTCCTTGTCCCAAATTGAGACTGTTTGATTCGTTCCGCTTGCCGATCGGTTGTGCAAGCTCTCCACGACCGCCTCCTGAAACTCCCGATACGCGTCTTCTTTCGCTACGTCCTGGATTCGATTCCCGCCCTGTGTTTCTTCCTTCAGAGCCTTGAGATCGCTGTCAAGATCGCTTTCGTCTACCATTTATGATCTCCTATGTGTGTTCCCATGTGTATCTCTAAGTGATTTCCTATGTGTATCCCTATGTGGATTCATCTGTGTGTGTCTATGTGGTATCGATTATTTTCACTGGACTGATGGAGTGTTGGCAGTGGACTTGCCGACACGTGTCTCGAGGAGTTCTGCATTCGCTTCATACGCCTCTAACGCACGATGGGCTGTCTTGGATGGTTCTTCGAGTGCAAAGACTGTCTCACCACGTTTCTGTTGATTCTGAATGTCCTGACTGGACGGAATATGCTCGCCGATTGCATTTGGGTACTCGTCGGCAAATGCCTCGACATAGTGCTTGCCAAGCTTCGTTCGGAGATCAACCTCGTTTGGAATGACGAGCGTGAGTTCAATAGCGAGGTCGAATTGGTCGTTGATCTCCGCAACATCATCTTGGAGTGCGGCGGCTTGTTCAGCTTCGAAGGGACCTGGACGGACAGGAACCATCACATTCTCGGCAGCCCACAACCCATTGAGCGTGACATTGTTCGTCACTCCTGGTAGGTCGATCAGTACGAAATCATAGCGGCCGTCGATTGAGTTGGTGAGGAACTGATCGAATCGAGAATACCGCTCGCGAGCGTTGTCAACTGAGTTGAGTTCGGCATCAAGACCATCGAGTGCTTCTGTTGCAGGGATGAGATCGGGGCCTTCGCCGGTTGGGGTGACAAGTTCATCAACTACATCAGGAAGTTTCTCAGTGATTTCTTTCCACTTGTCGCGGAACACGGTGGAGATATCGGGCCACGCATCGGGATCTGGCGTAATCCCAAACTGCTTGCTCAAATCGCCTTGTTTTCCAGCAAGATCGATAAGCAGTACATCATACCCTCGCTGTGCGAGTGCGACGCCGAGATGAGCGGTGGTTGTGGTTTTTCCCACGCCGCCTTTGTCAACGAACGTTGCAATGGTGTGTGTCGGTTGAGAGTCTGTTTCTTCCGTCATTGGGATCACCATCTAAACATAGCTAATGCTCTATGTATAAATTTATCTTAAGCATTGTGTATAGATATGTGGATACACATAGGCGTGATATGTGGTGGTAGAAGGTCTAGAAACCCCGAATAAGGTTTAAGGAGAGTGGTGAATTTCGCACTATTCAGCGTCGATCTGGGCGACACTGACGACTGGTTTCCTGGCGGTAATTGAACGGAAAGCGGGATGATGTGCCTCTGACTTGGCGGTGGTTCCCGCAAAAGTGAGAGACTTGTTGTTGTCCTACGCTCGTGACGAACGCGCGAGCAAGTCTCGCACATCGTCGCGGATACCGATCCCCGCGAGGACAATGAGCGCGATCCCAATCACGGCAGCAATCGTCTTGCCAGCCGTTGCGGCAAGCCAGTCATGGCCGAACAGGGCGAACGCGCCAAGCAAGATCAGCAACAGTTCGTTGCTGTCTCGGATGTGAGTGATGACGTTCATGGCATGATCGGCGGATGTTATCTGTCCCGCCCCGCCGGGAGCGGGCTGACCGACACGGCACCCCAAAAAATGGGGGCCTCGACCTTAAATCAGGCCGAGGATTTTCATCGCCGTTGCGACCGAACCGAGTGCATAGAAGGCGATTTTGACCTTTTTGAGCACTCGGTCAACGTCTTCGTCGGTCATGGATTCCATCTGAGGACGGGCGTTCCGTCCTCGGCTATAACTACAATCTTCGCCCCCATAAAACTATTGAATCAATGATTGTATAGAACAGAATGCCAAGACAGAAGCGCATTCAAAAATATAATTGTACTGCCTATTCTACGCTCTATAATAGAGTTTTGCGGGAAGAAGAGTTATATCCAAAGCACGCCCTATCACTAGACGGATTCCATCTGAGGACAGGGCTACGCCCTTTTTCCTCCGATGTCAACATTCTCCAGAGCGGCTGCTATTCCGGACGAATCCAGATTACGCGCCGGGCTTCGGGCTTCTTCTTCCGAATCTTGCCATCTTCCGCGAGATGATCGAGTACAGTATAGGTGGACCGACGCGGCCAATCAAGGGCGTTTGCAACCTCGCTGGTCATATAGGGTTCGCCGGGGTCCATTGCGGCTAACGCATCCTCGGGCTTGCGCTCTTGGACATATTCGCCGCCTTCGTTTCGCTCCCTCTCTCGGTCGTTTTCGGCCATATTCATCGATAGGGATTCTACCCTCATATAGCCTTGGCCTTACAAGGCCAACGTAAGTTTTAATACCTTGGCCCTGTAAGGCTAAGGTAGGAAGAACGGTGCCCTCGGGCGTGTGTAGAAACGCGCCGGGTGTTCCAGCACCCGGCACTGGTCTTCCAAATGCGACTCCGAAAGACCATGTCAACGAAATCGCCTACGGAACTTGAATCTGACGAGAAGGCACAGAAACGCGCGCAGTGGGAACAGTTCGGCTTCCACGTTGAAGCCCCCGGACAGGTCGAAGTGACCAACGAAAGCCACGACAACCCCGCTGACCACCAATACGTCGTGACGCTGGACGACGTGACGGGCAAAGCAATGGCGTGTACCTGCCCGCATCACGTCCACCGGAGCGCGTTCTGCAAGCACATGACTGCCGTCGAGAATGCGACTGATGACGGGACGCTCACGGCGTTCCCATCGGACGACGAGACGGACGAAAACGACACTGAATCGGCAGAGTGCGACTGTGACGGCCTGAATGGCTTCCCGTGCTGGCCGTGCGTTCGTACGGGTCGCAAAGAACTGCCGAACTAACCCCGTCTCACTCTTTTCATTTATGTCACGTCAAACAACGCTGTCCGATGGTGCCCAGCGAACGCTGACCGAGTGTGCGAATGCGGCCGAACGCGCAGACACACTGACGACAGAGCGCGACCTGCTCGACCGAGCGCAACAGCATGCGGTGGACGTCGCCACTGAGTATTTCCCCGATCTGCCTGTTGAAGCGATTGAATGGGAGGTGTCCCACCGACGACAGCGGTCAGCAGGTGCGACGAAATACGACCCGGCGACCGACGAGATAACGATCTCGCTCGCATGGGACGCGTTCGAGCAACACGGCTGGGAGCAATTCAGTTCGACAGTCCGCCACGAGTTGATTCACGCATGGCAGTATCACGAGTTCGGAGAGGCGGACCACGGGCGGACATTCACCCGCTGGACGGATGCGCTCGACACGTCGCAGTACTGCGAGCGGTTCACATCGCCGAACTGGTGGGTGATTTGCGAAGACTGTGACGGGCGACTCGCGCGTTATCGGCGCTCGAAGATCGTCAAACAGCCTGAGAACTACAGTTGTGGCAACTGCGGCGGGTCGCTCCGCGTCGAGGAGGCCACCGAATGACGGAGAAGTACCGCTGTCCTCACTGTCTGCGGCTTGTTGGGACCATGACGGTGGCTGGTCCGTCACGGGTCCATGTGAGTCCGTGCGGCCATCGTCTCGTTGCACCGGATGCGGTGCTTGAGATGGGTGATTTGCACCCTCCCCGTCCTGATGTGTGGGTGCTGAACTTTCTCGCTGACTCTCACTGACTCCCACAAACGCTTTCGGCCCTCCCTTATTATCTCATTCGCTCGTTTTTCGGTGGTACAGATGCTAACAGAAGTTAGGATTCTATACTAACCTATACGGCTCTACTGAAGACAGAGATTAAGCCTCGCACCCGATGGCTTAATTGCTACTGCAAATACATCTCTGCTATGGTGGAAAATAATCACTCTTTGATTCCCCGTCGTTCCTCGCTACTCGCGTTCCTTCCTGTGGTTCTACTCTTACTTCTCGTTCCATTTTTCATGAATACACCTTATTACCCGAATCTTGGATTTCTGTTGATTTTCGGCTCCTTCGGAAGTGGTGTCGTTTTCTTTTTGCTGTCACCGATTCCGTACATATATTGGGAGAACTCAAAATGGAGCATCGCTCTGTTCTTTCTTGGCAGTTCTCTCACTGCAGGATCTGTATTATTATATCTTTTTTACGGCTGTGTCTTCGGATGTGCGGCATGAAATACTATTGAGCGATACACACCCTGTATATAGTCCAACCGTTAGAACCTATCTCCTCTTGAGGGTTTCAAAAAGCCTATGTTAGTAGCCTATGCTAATCCTGGCATATTTACTTTCGCTCTGGCTGACGACTAATTACAGTGATTCCGAGCGGAGACACCATGCATGTCCATTTTCCTCTGCTCAGCGTTTCGTGCGAACTGCCCGATAGTAGTGTCCATTCTCACCTCGACGAATCTCAATTACGTCCCATTCGGTTCCGACCACGGCATCACGTAATCGACGCGGGTTTACTAACCGGAGTAACAGTGGTTCGCTCACATCGCCTTTGTATTGGAAGTGGTAGATGCGAAAGCCGAGCCCTGGTGGTGGATCAGCACGATAGCTGAAGAGCTTGGGTACGTGCTCGTGGTCTGGGTCGTTGCTATCAATGACCGCTGTGGTATCGTCTGTACCAACCAAATGGTGAGCCCATCACTTGCTGGGAATTTCAGTACGGCCAAATTGACTGCTACTACCTTCTACCCCCTCTTTGCTGATGCAAGTACACGGGCGATATAGACGAGCAGACATTTGAAACCGATCGTCACTCGTGTAAGTAAAGACCCACAGTGGATAAGAACCCGAGCGGCTACCTTAAATTCCGAACGTCGCTCGGAGCATGTCGCGGGTTCCAGGTCCAAGGCCGACCGCAAGGATAGCGATGAGCAACAGGATGGCATAGCGCGGACTCTCCTCGAAAATCTGCTCGTCGAATACCCAGACGACGGCGGTTGCGGCGACGATTTTGACGAGCAGGAACGGCCATACCGTGCCGATAGCCGCCGCGACCGATTCAGGGAGCACCGTCGACGTGACGTCGATGATGGCCGCATTCACCGGATGTTTCGCGCCGTACTCGCCCTTCAGACCGAGCGCGCTAGCCCAATCGAGCACCACGACGTTCGCGACTCCATCCACCGAGTGACCCCAGATGACCACCGCACCGATGAATCCCGTTCCGGCATTGATTTCGGGGGCGTAGCGATCGATGCCCCACCACGTGACCGCAGTGACCAGCGTTGCGCCGACGAGGACGACAACCAACACCTGCGGGTAGAAGCCGACTCGTCGGGTCGTGAACGCCAAAACACCCAGGTAGCCCATTGTGGCGGCGAGGACGAGCGTCCCGATTCCGGCGAGTGGACGTTCGTAGTCCTCGAAGACGCCCCGCCGAGCGAGTGAGATACTCACGACGAGTCCCGCCAGCGTGACGAAGAAGACGGTGAAGTAGATGATGGGGCTGATGATGAGCGTGTTCCATGGGAACGGAATCGCCTCGGCTCCGGTCTGTCGGAGGGCATCGTTCGCGTCCTCGACCACGCGGAGTGCGCCGCCGAACAGCATGAAGGGAAATAGGGCGTAGAAGAGGCCCCTGTCCCGACCCACGTTGAGTCGTCGGAGGAGCAAGACGACGCCGAGGAGCGCAACGATGAGCGTGACAGCGTACCCGACCTCGGAGACGAGTGTATACCCTGGAACGGCGACGGGTTCCGGCGCGCTCGCGCAGGCGCTCGCGCTGTCGATGAATCTTGTCGTTCCGCCCTCTCGGACGGCGCACGCCGCACCTTTTGCGTCGGCGACGACCGGCCCCCAGAAGTAGTGCCAAATGAAGCCGTCGTATACCCATTTCGGGAAGACGAGGGCGCCGCCCACCAGTGCGACGACGGCGGTGGCGACTGCTCCCGCCCACGCGCGCTCGTTGCCGAGGCGCTCGCTTGCGGTATCCATGTCGCACGCACCGGAGCGAGTGGATTTTATATTTCCGGTCTGTCGATTCTTTGAACACATCCTCGGGTAGGGTTCCTCGCTCTCGTAGGGCGACCCCGTTCATCTGGCGATGGTGTCAAACATCAACTTGTGGAGGCTGTCAGCGTTTTCGGCGTAGACGCGGATCCTCACGTCCCACGAACTGGAGGTAAGGTAGACTGCCTAGATCCCCGCGATTCCTGGTCGACGCTCGTGTTGTAGCTTAAAAATCTATGCGCGATTTGTGGTGGGTTTTTAGCGTGCCACCAGTCGAGTGAGAGCAAATCACAGCAGGAAATGTCGTCGGTACATCACCGCCGGTACTTTTCTTCTCCTTACCACTTTAGTAGTGTAGCGGCCTGTATCTAGGGACACCAATGGTTGATCTAAAAATCGAGAAGGAGTACCCCTCGGATCGGGCGAAAAATGCCGCCCGAATCCCGAGAAACGTTATACGTGACACTGCCCTACGGGAGGGCGATCCTGTACTCATACAGGGAACAAAACGAACCGTTTCAGTGATTAAACCGTTGGACATCGTCGATCCAGACGATAGCGTCCGATTAGACTCGTACACGCGCTGGAACGCTGGTGCTGAACTCGGTGATATTGTCTCTCTTGAATCTGTTGAGCTAAAACCTGCGGAACTCGTCTCTATTGAAATTGCTGATTCAAAAGGAAACAGAGACGAAGAAATCACAAATGAACTAGTTGGCCGAGTCGTAATGAAGAATGACATTGTTCCTATTTCTACAACGGAAGAGCCGTTTGTGCACGCACAGTTGATAGATTCATCTGAAGACCTTGTACAGGTAACTATCGACAAAGCGCAACCCGATGAGTGTCTCATCATCACTGAGGAGACTCAGATCACCATCAGTCCTGCTGAGGATGAGGAACGTCAGAATCGCTGATTTCCCTGTATATACCGGGTAACAGTTCGGAATCGATACAGTAGCTGAGTGACTCTCTCCTGTCTCTTGCCACACTGAATCGCGCCCTGGGTCCCCCGAATTGATCTGTGCGCAATTCGTGGTGCATATTTAGCGTGCTAACTGTCGTTGAAACTGACGACTGGATTCGGCGTAGCCGAACCATCGTGCAAAAGCAGTCTGATTGGTGAGATTTCGGCACGTTTCAAGATGCGTGATTGGTTTGATAACGAAAATAGAACGTGCGACGGCGGAGAGGTCGATTTCTGAAATTTGGCCGGTTTTGGCGATTGACTTCCTGTGGGCAGTATAAGCGGCAGTGCAACGACCCCAAGGCATCTAAATTAATCTACGGACTCTAATTCTTACATCGTTGTCGCAGCGTACCCAATTGAGGTATTTGACGTAGTGACAAGCCAATATCCAATGGATTAGGGCATATACCATCCACGGGCTGCGATAATCTGCGAAAGATTCGGTAGGTCCGAACCTTCGTGTGTTCTGCTGTAAAGTTGTAGTTTCTGTGCGAGTCAATTATTAATAGTCATATCTTAAATTAGCATCCAAAGTCAACAGGCGAATGATTCTGTGCATAAATGCAAATCTGTTTGTCGACAGTTGTGCATCCGACAGCGGTAGCCGCTTGTATTAGTGCAGAGCATATTGCCGCACAGCCGAAAATAGCAATGAAGTTGGCACCAAATACTGCCGAGCATGCAGCTACACAAACGTATCTACCACCGATTCCCCCAATTACTTTTCCACAAACAGTATCAACTAATACTTGGCAAGCCGCACAAGGAATAGTATCCATAGTGGTAACTCCCCCCGGCGTAGAGAGCTGAGAATCCGCGATGACCTCGTTGGAATATTGATGAGGAGACTCATCTTTTAGACCAAACTCTCGCCGAATATATTCTCCGCTATTGATTTCTTTGGACGTTAGTCCATAGAGACCAACTGGAACACGTGTCCCTTCTTCCTTTACAGTGAATACAAAGAGAAAGCCTGCACCATTCGTAGAATTTCTTTTTTGTGACTGGCTTGTGTCCACTCCAAATGGAATTACAGAGATTCGGGGATCGAACTGATTCGCCTCTGAATTATCAGTTTGGACATTAATATATATCTCAGAACTACTTTCTGGCTTTAATCCAGATTTTCTTTCCATATAGTTTATTAAGTTCTCTACTCTTATTTCAACAGTAGAAGCAGTATTGAGAGTGTGGATTGCTGATCCGGTATTTAGCGTTGCATCGACAACATTCAAACCTTGTCCATTCTCGGTCTGAATAGACTTGCCCGGTTTCGCGCTCCCTGACCCTACAGAAAGGCCACTTAGTGCCGTGAATGAGCTTGCTACACCAATGGACTTTAGTACTCTACGTCTGCTATTGTTGCTACCATTGTCTTTTTGCATTGCATATTATATGAACAAGAACGCCAATAAATATTTTCTCTAAAAATTTAAACATTCAAATAACATAATTAAAATAATAATAATATTTATCATATAATGTGTATCTATGGAATATATAGATGAGCTGGCCAGTAAAGTAGATCCAAGGAAACGAGCAGTCGGAGTACGTATTTAACATTTTCACCACAAGAGGGAGATTATCTATGTAAGTCAAGCATGAATATAATCATGTCCAGATATTATTATACACTATCAACGGGTTAACTCAGGTGACAACTACAAGTTTTAGTTTAGAATTTTAGCTCCAAATCAACTATTGCAGATTCGTAGCTAAATCCGGACCGTATCAGCTATTAGTCGTGAGTTTATCGGCTGATAATATACCGTAGAGGAGTCAATACTAAATACATGGCAATAAATGCGATAATGAACTGAGTCACACCAGAACCTATCGATTGAACATTTCCTAAGGCATAGTTCACTATGACCGCTGCAATACCTACAAAAAAGGCAAAAATAAATCGTCTTTTGTTAAGAATTTCGGACGTACGATTTGAACTTGATGACGCTGATTTGTTTGAACCCATACCCACTAGTTTTAGCTCACGAGTTATAAAGCTACTTCTTAACTAACCATATGGTGGTAAAATAATTACGTAGGCTGCCCCAACAATCAGTATCCTTTCTACAAGATTGTTGAAGCAGGAAAAGCACAATCCAACCACTGATCGTTATGGTATGTAGCGTCATCACAGCGAGCAACTTACACCGTATCTCACCGTGTGAAACTCTTAATGGGTTAACCTTTGCAGCATGACTCTCTAAATAGGAGTAAAGAGGTGATTCCCGCAACGGCTACTCATCTATATTTGGTTGGTCTATTGTTTGGTAGCGCAGATATGCCACAATGATCAATTTGCCTGAGTACACGCAATCACCCTCACGATTTACACGTTGTCATATTAACGAGTAGGGTGACTAAGGCGCATAAAAAATGGTGAGAAGGACTGGCGTTCCGAAGTAGGATACTGACTTAGGAAGTCCAAAAACACCGTACAGATTGAATCGAGGTTCCATGGTGATTCCCACGTCTGCTTAGTGCAAGATAAGGCAGTGGGACAAATGGAGCTCACCAATTCACTCTTCATGCAGAAGTGGGCCAAATTTACTGTCGTCTGACTTCATAAGCGACAGTAGTCACTCCGGGATTTCCAACTCACTCAATGCGTATTGGGTCACGGTCGCTCGTCTTCGGGCGGCTCGAGGGCGACGCGATCGATATCCAGATCGTCATAAATGTGATCGGACGCAAGTATCCTGAGTCGCTTTGTCTCGACCGTTGCGGCATGGACAGCATCGAATGCGGTTGCGCCCTCCTCGTCTTGATACTTCGCGGCCTTCAACGCGATTTGCTTTTCCTCGTCGGTGACCGTCACAATATCGAGCAAGTCAGCCATCGCCCGTGTGCGGTCGAACTCATAGCGGTCGCTCACGGCGAGAAACTCTGCCAACGCAACGAGTGAAGTTTCGAGCGTCTCGTACCCGTCAACGGCAGCGACAGCGCGCTCTTGTAACCAATCGTCGTCTTTCGCGAGCGCGAGCAGAAAGTCAGTCTCGACGAACATCATTCTCCGCATCGTCGACGGCTTGATCACGCCCCTCTTGTCGGAGTTCATCAACGGATTTGCCCTCGAAGGCATCACCGACTGCTTCGCGAAGCCCCTCAAGTGGGTCCTCGTCAACTGGAACGAGTTCGATTCGATCCTGATATTCGACGACATGGAATCGTTCGCCATATCGTGCTCGGAGGTCCTTCGAGAGGTATAATCGGCCGCGTTCGTCGGTCTTCGTTGTCATAGGTCGGTATACGTTGTGGGACAATATTAGCTTTTTCCCACTAACATCATTTCCGTAGGATGACGAGTTAGTAGATTATACTAACTTCTATTTCTGTGAGTGGTTGAATCTCGTGAAAGACATTTTTTCGTGTTTATGTAGAGGTACGCAGTAGCGTAGATTGATCGGATTAGAAAATATCTTGCTTTGTCAAAAAGGCCCCGAGACAGGCCACTCCACAGACAACAGCAATTGCGGGGTAGGCAACGACAAGCCCGGTTTTCTCTGCAAGTCCACCAAAGAGCGCAGGACCAATGACTCCACCGAGGGCAGATGCCGTTTGGACAATTCCAAACAAGCTCCCACTACTCTCTTGAGTTGCATATTCTGAGATAAGCGTATTCACAACCGGGAGCGTCGCATATACTGCCATTCCCAGAACAAAAAACCAGCCTACAAATACGAGTGGTTGTCCTGGAATAAGTGCCGTCACACCAATCAGAATCCCTGCAACGAGAAACATCACTGTGATCAAATGGAGGCGATCATAGCGATCAGCAAGCGATCCGAACCACAACGTTGTGATCGCACCGCCAGCGAGAAACATCCCAAGAGCACCATTTGCCATTCCAGTCGACATTGCTGTTCGGACGACTGCATACGAAGTCGCATACGTCCGCACCCCATACGTTTGGAGGGTAAACGCGAACTTCGCTAACACCAGCCCAAGCACCCACAGCGCAATCGGAATTCGAATCGCCTGAAACACTCGCTTTCGAAAGCTACCTGGAGAACCCGATGACGATGGGTCTGAACGACTGACCGCTGGCGTGGGTTGAGTGGCAGTTCTGGTTGTTATTGCAAACACGCCCGCATAGAGGACGCCAAAGATGCCGGCGACCCGAAGGCCGGTTCGCCACCCTGTAAGTGCCGCGACACCGCCGATCATAAGCGGGGCGAGCAAATTGCCGAGCAGGCCGGCAACTTCGTGGACCCCCATTGCTTTTCCAACAGTTGTCTCCGATTCGATATCGCTTATCAGCGACATTCCCGCAGGGTGGTACACACTCCCGCCGAGACCCGAAACTGCAACGCCCATCGCGATAAAAAGATACGATGATGCGAAGCTTGCACCGACCAATCCAAGACCCATAACAACAGTTCCGAGCGTGATGAGGCGGGCTTGACCGACTCGATCTGCCAGGAAGCCAGCCGGAAGCTGAAAGAGTGCGTACATCGCAAAGTACACCGAGACAAGCAATCCAGCACGTGCATATGTCAGTCCATAATCGGTAACGAGGAGCGGTAGAATTGGTGGGAGTGCAAGGCTGAAAAACTCGTTGACGCCGTGGGCACCACTGATCAGGACAACACGTCGGGGATAGGTAACATCAAACAGTGGTGCTGCTCGATTTGTGAGAAACTGATGGATCAAGGGAGGTGAATCCAACTCGCTGTCGTATTCTTCCGTGCGAGATATATTAACGTGTTTTCGTAGCAGCAATCTCAACGTATGGCGCGAACAATACTGGTGTCTCTCGGGTCGTGTTCTCCACGGCTCGTTTGCTTCTTGTGCTGCCACGTTTGCACGCTTATCGAGGAACGCGACATCAAGAAACTCCAAAACATGACGAGTTTCGACGCGAACCAACTCGAACACCTGGGTAAGCGACGGTGTATCGCCGAGAACAAGGATTCGGGTGAGTCGAAACAACTCGACACGAACGAGATGACCCCTTTGCTAAAAGTTGATGTCTGGTTGACCATTCACAATGGTCAGCTGTTGTGTGATCGAGACGTGTTCGTGGTCGTCGTCATCCTCGTTATACTCTGGGCATTTAATCCCGCTCCATATTTCATTAGCACCGCTGTCTGTTACTTCGATACTGGATTACAATTCTTATTCGGTTATAAAATATTCTATCACTTTCGTGCCTCCGAGAAATTGGAAACTGCTATCGTTATATTTCGATTGTCGGTACCGGTGATGTTCCACTTCTGCTTACTTTCGAAGTAACCCATTTTCAGCCGTTTCTTTATTACTCTCTCCCTACAGACGAATGAGATACTTAACGATCTCAAAGAAATACAATCCGGAAGGAGTATAACGGTAATTCCCTGTTTTTATTTTACTTAGAAGCATAGTAATAATTAGTTAGTTTATATTTTTATATCATAGTTTTAAAATCGTATGACGGAAAGAAACGATGTGCTTAGACGAAGAGAAGTGATCAATAAAGGCGCCGCAGTCACCGCTGGAATTGCAGGACTAACCACGTTGTCTGAGTCTGCTTCAGCTGCCACCTGGGATGCAATTTACCGGGCTGAGAGCACTGGTGGTTCGGGAAGTTGGTCAGTAAAACTCGACCTTTCGAATGTCCCAAGTAGTAATTGGGATTATGAGACAAGAAGTTGGGAAAGCGCGGCCGATCAAGACGGAGCACGTTATGATCCAGATACAGAAATTATTAGATTTTTTGGCGAAGTCGATAATGGTCCGTTCTCGCCTGGATACGATGAAATCGCTGTTAGCCCAGATCCACCAGTGGTGAATATTTACTCTGATTCCGGCGTATCTGTAACAAAATATGATGCTTAGTATTTGAAACCCAGCACGGATCGATTAACTTTGAAACAATAGCATCAACCTCTAATTCACCGCCTTTTGCAGAATGAACAAATATTTATCACGGATCAGTCGTCTGCCGGTAGGATCCTCGTTGAGCCACCCTTCCGGAGATTCACCGACTGCTCAGCAACGCCTTCGGTGGAAGCCCGATGCATCAACTCGTGACTGACGTCGGTTTGTGACTGTTTTGTGAGGGCTTCGCCAGGTAAAGAATTGACTGTTAGGATATCTAACGAAAGTAGAACGCAAGACAGTAGCGACTTTGCGATTTTTCGATTGGGTGAGTTTGTAGAGGTGTGGGACTACAAGGGATGCTAAGTCTCGCGAACACCCCACATAGGACCATTGAATTAGTATAGGATCCTAACTAGACACCATCGTGATTCAGCACGACATATAATTACGGGTGACTAAACAGAGTAATGAATGGGCCTGTTTCTATTCATCATATAGCTGCTCTTTTGCCTGATTTGATAAGCGGAAGTGGAATCGGCCGGGTCACCGCCCTCAATGAACCAGATTTTGTTCGATTGCATCAATGCGATGGCAACGATCACTGCTGGCACAAACCCGGAGTATCTAGCGAATACCCAATTAGTCGTGGTTTCGTTCCTCTCCGATTTGACTGGGGATTGGGAAGGATAGAAGCCGATCTAGATGACCTGTTCAGTGTGCTGATCAAGATCGATTATTTCAATAACCCCTCTCTCATTCGTGGTCTGTTCGGTCGTTAATGGAGCCATCCTCGATTGATGGGCGGGCAGGAGTCAGCCGCGCAGGCCCATAACGGACGAGTAATACAACTGCAAGAGTGCCGTAGATCGCAAGTAACAAACTACCCCCTGTTAGTGACGTTGTTACGCCTTCACTTCCCCCGACCAAGTAGTATGATATACTCACGTTATAGCTAGCGTGAAAGAACATTGCTGGGAGGATGCTGCCCTCAACGTCATTCGTAAGCCAGGTCATAATAACCGAGAGCGCTATCAAACCCGGGAGGTAAATCCAGGGATTAATTCCAGTCAGGCTGTGGCCCGGAAGCATCAACAGCGGCAGATGCCACACCCCCCACACGATACCTACTAGGATACTTGCGGTGAGCGCACTATGGGTCGCTTGCAGCCGCGGAAGCAGGAATCCGCGCCACCCCGGCTCCTCGGCTACCCCGTTGAATAACAGTATTATCCCAATATAGAGGGGAAATACTACCACAGATGGGACTGCGGCAGGAGTTATCCTCCCGCCGAACAGCCAGACGTGAGCTGCTCCAGCGAGCACAATCGCAAGAATGGGAATCAGGAGGGCAGCGAGATAGTAGCGCGCAGCAATGCGGATTCGGAATATATCCGAGAGCCACATTCGGAGGTTTTGACCACTCGCTTTGATCAACAGGGCCCCACCGATGAAGGGACCAAATCCACCGATGGTAGTCAGGATAAACATATCAGTCCAGGTACTTAGCCCCCAGCACGACCATGATATGGTATATACCAGAACGATGAATGACACAACTGGATAGCGGTTGGTCAATCGACGGACAAGGGGGTGTTCATCGGTTACCGCGTCTGACGGTCGATGAGCAGGTATTTCGGACATAGTTTCGTTCATCCGAAGAGATATTGGCAGGGAGTATAACCCCTGTAGCGAAGTTCCTGGCTCGGGAACTGCTGCTCTTGTTTTATATAGCGGTGCGACGACTCTTGTCCTGTGGACGAGGAAACCGAGAATGATACGGCGGCAATTGCTGCCATTCTCGATGACGAGTACGCTCGGGCGATCCTCGCCGCGACCAGTATGGAACCAATGTCAGCGACCACCCTCAGTGAAACCTGTGACGCGTCACCCCAAACGATCTATCGCCGGGTCGACGACCTCAAACGCCACGAGTTGCTCACCGAGCGGGTTCAGGTTGATCCGGATGGAAATCACTACGCGGTTTACACAGCTCGCCTTGACGCGGTCACCGTCCGATTAGACGACGGAAAGTTCACCGTCGAGATCACCCGGACGGAGCCCGATGTCGCAGACCGGTTCACTCGATACGTGGAGAATCTCAGATGATGAACATATCCATCACTGACTTTGATCAGCTAATCCTCCAGATTGCCTCACCCGAGCTGTCACAGGTGAAAGTGTTGATACTGGTTGCGAGTGGAATCCTCGCTGCAGCGTTCGGTCTCCTCATCGGCTACCAGGCATTCCGGGGCTACCGTCGTAATCGAAGCAAGCCAATGCTGTACATCGCCAGCGGGATCGTGCTACTGACGACGGTGCCATTCATCGGGTCGGTCCTGCTGGCCTCAATCGGTGGACAGAATCCGTTTGTGACTCTCCTCCTCCAGCGTCTGCTCGAATTCGCTGGACTTGCGTGTATCACATATGCGTTATATGGCGATCACGACCAGGCACAACCACACGATGAACAACCGCAGGAAAGACACCCAAATGCGAACAGATAACGACACCATCCAGCTGACCAATCCCTCCAGGGCTCCACCATCGTCCCGGAGTGCTCGATCTCTGCTGCTTTTATGTGGAGCAGAGCAATGAGGAGTTTCGCTCTATCAAACAACATTCACGGAGCTGCCACATGATGGTGCACCTTTCATTGACTGTCTTAGGAGTAATGAACACGGGCAGATCCTTCGTCAGCGTCATTGCCCGTAAACAGACCTACCGGAACCTCGCTTATCTCGTAACGACATCCTCGCTCGGGCTGTATTATCTCTACGTCCTCGCATATGCGTACGCCGGGGTCATTGAGAGTGAAATAATGGTCGGTCTGCTCGGATTGCCACTTCTACTTTTCCCATTAGCAGCTTTCGGTCCGTTAGCGCGCGTCGAACGGTGGCTTACGACATGGCTACTCGGGGTCAACCTCACCCCGAGGGTCCCTGATAAGCTGCCTGCTAATTCGGCGACGGACGTCAGAGCTCGAATTTTGAGCCTGCTCACCGCTTCTGAGCCACGACGAAGTATCCTCGCTTTATTCGTGATTGCTATCACTGGATTCCTTTGGCTGACAACTATAGGATATCTGATGTTACAAGGAGTGGCGTATGTGGTGACCCCCCTGTTTGCCCCAAAAATGATGGCACTCATTGGCGTCACCAGCCCGTCAAATATGTATGCTCGGTGGACAGTAATCACTATTGAGACTGACGTGTGGATAGCCAAGACGGCAGGAGCAATTATCGGAAGTTCCATTGGCCTATCGATTGGGGTGGACTCCACAGAGATTCGCACGCTAGGGACCGCCTTGCTCTTCTCGATCGGTGGAGTCGTGCTGGTGCTCGTTTCCCTGCACCTGTCCAATGGCATTGCTCGCAGACTTGGCCAGCTCATTCAGGTGCTCCTCCGACCGGAAGCTGAAACGGAATAGTAACACAATATCGTGTTGGTTTAGCCCCAATGAATCTCTTCTCTTCCGTGGGTCTCTGTGCTTCCGTGGGTCTCTGTGAGTTAGTAGAATATGCTCACTTCGATTTATTGTGAGCAATCGGATTTGCGGATGCTCATTTTCGTGTTTATCCAAAAACGTGCAACCAGAACAGCCATCACCCCGTGAAACGCCCGAAATCAGCCGATCCAACATCCCGATAGTGCCGTCCCCAATCTCTATATTGCACGAAACTCACGATTAACACGCAATGAGGACAGAACGGAACAAAGACGGAACCTACAATGTCTGGCTCAGTCGGGAGGAATACCGCGCGATCCCTCGCGCCGCTAACTCGTTCGAACACGAGATCGCCATTCGCTTGATGGGTGACTGTGGCCTTCGCGTCACGGAAGTACTGGGCGTCACGCCCGCGAACATCTCACGGATGGACGACGGTCGCCACTACGAACTCGAAGTCACAAATGGGAAGGACACGACTGGAAGCTACCAAGGCGGGAAGCAACGCGAGACATGGCTACCGGTCGAGGTTGAGGCAACGATCAATCGGTACGTCCAGCAGGCTGATCTTCGGGACAACGACCCCCTGGTTGGACGATCGAAACGCACCGTCCAGTACTGGGTTGAGAACGCTGCCGACCGCGCTGCCGACGAAACGGACAACGACGATTATCGGCGAGTGTCTACCCATGATTTGCGCCGCTGCTGGGCAAACCACCTACTGGTCGAGGAGAATGTGTCACCGCGCATTGTGATGGCGCTCGGTGGCTGGTCGAGCTATGACGCGATTGAGCCCTATCTCGCCGCACCCACTGAAGGGAATATCATTGAGTCGATGAGTGCTGTTGAGTTGTAAGCAGCTAATCGAGGAGCCGAGAATCACTACTCCTGAAACCTCATAGGTTAGTAGAATATACTAACGAATGAACACACACAATTGCCGTTATGGCTTGGTGGTCTATGTCCTCGATACGTTGGAGATGAGAATTCAAACGATATATGTGTGTATACAGCGAATTGATTGAGCAACTTAGTACACCTAACTTGTTCACCCATATTTATCAACAACGACCCTAACTCAACAACATGAATATTGAGAAATGGAGGGTTTCTGGATATCGAAGTATCCAAGAAGAGCATTTCCCTTGCTCCGATTTCAATATTTTAATCGGGAAAAATAACTCAGGCAAATCCAATGTTCTAGACTCGATGCTGGATTATCGAGCACTCCTAAGAGATGATCTAAATCCGAGCTCATGGTACTCAGAACACATCATACGGAAGGACGATGTCGAAGAAATTGAGTTTGATGTAACCTTCCGACTTTCCCCCCAAGACCGTTCCTCTCTGGTCGAAGAATTAGCTGACAGAGGAATTTTTGGAACCTCTCAGACTGATGATTTTCTTTCTTCGGACAGTTTCTCTGCAATTCAACATTACGTATGTATATCTGATGGTCGAATCACTCGAGAAGAGTTCAGTACGAATGTTGGCGGGTCTATGCAGGACTTAGCCTATAGAAACAACCAGAGAAGAGATAGTCAGGTATTGGTGTTGGATAATCTACCGTCGATAACACACAAATCTGCCAAGTATCGGGTGGACAAATCGTTCTTGAATTTAATTACGGATTCCCTCTCTGGTTGGCAAACACTCCGCGGAATACGGAAACCGGAAGGAGCCCTTGACCTTATCAGAACAACTCAGATAGATGAAGCCGGTGAAAAACTTGCTCAGGTACTTGGCACACTAAAAATGAACTCATCGAACACTTTCGATGAGATCTCTAAGAATTATCAGTCAATAATGGAGGGTGTGACTGGCATTGAAGCCCATCTGTTAGAGGATGGAAACGTAACTACTGAAGTCATTGAGGAAGGATTCAGTGACGCCTTCACGTTGGATGAGATTTCGGCGGGTTCCCAACAGATTCTGATTTTGCTGACAGCGATTATCCTCGCCAAAGATAGTTCTGATGTCATACTGATCGAGGAGCCTGAACAGCATCTTCATCCGGGAGCTGAACAGCGTGTGTATGATTTGTTGGAAGAAGTTTCCTTGAATGGGACGCAAGTTTTCGTTACCACACATTCAGATACGTTCGTTAATGAAAGTGGGACAGAGGACATTATCTCGGTCTACCGAAATGACGAGAACATCACCGAGCTAGAAATTGTGGAAGATCCTAATATCGATAGTACATTGTCTATGCTTGGATATGAGAAGAGTGACGTCTATTACTCAAATGCAGTAGTCTTTGTTGAAGATCAGTCGGATAAGGTTGTATTCGACCAATTTGCTAATACCTTGGGCTATTCACTTAAGGAGCGAGGGATACGCTTTGTTCGGCTAAAAGGAGATAACCTGTATGCAGATGCTGAGCCTATGTTGAAGTTGATTCAGCAGCTGCGTATGCCGTACATGTTTATATTGGACTCGGATGACATGATCCCAAAGGAAAAATCGAAATCGGTGGCCTCGAAACTTGCAATAAGCCCTGACAACGTGTACGTGTTGGAGAGACCCATTATCGAGTCATACCTGATCGATTATCCTGACTCCATCGTTAGGGCGTTTAATATTCGTGATGAGGAAGTGGTCAAAGAGGCTCTTGAGAGGGCAGGGAAGAGAGACCACGCAAGGATTTTAAACAGAATCTGTAAGGAAGAGTTCGAGCAGAGTATGAGTAAGAAGGCGATCAATGGGTTAGTTGCTCGTCATATGGAACGAGATGAGATTCCGAGAGAGGTTGATCGGCTGTTGAAAAGAATCCGAGATCTGACGAAAAATAACGCATAAGTAAAGGACCAAATATAGCTGCTTGTCGATGAATCTCTTCCATCGAATTTTAATTAGTCATTGTTGACGTTGTCTTCCTGTATCTTCTATTATGGTATAATATTCAAATTCAGATTATAAACCGATAATTTCATCCGTATCAATTAATCACCTTACAATACATCAACGATGGTTTGCTGTACAGTATCGTCTACATGTGTTGGCCGGTTCTCATTAAAAGGGGGTGGGTAGTGTGTCATCATTGGATCCACCCCCTAGCAAAGATAGTCCTGGAATTTTCGGGTTCGTGAAGAATGCAGTTGAAGAGAGACTTGACAAGTGGCAAGCATGGCCTGCGAATATTTTCAAATTAGAGTTAGAAAAGGCGGGTGTTTACCAGAATTTTTCTGGCCGATGTTTGCTAGAGTTGGCTGATAACGACGAAATTGAACGCATATACATTGATAACATTCCGTACATGAAATGGGCGGAAGAAGAACATTCATTAGAAGAGTCGCAAATCAAAGAGGCAACAGAAACGTTCTACGACTTCACAGATGGTAGCCATAAATCGACATTTCCTGAATTAACCCTCTATGTAGCATTATCTAAGGAAAAAGAATTGATCAATGATGCTGTCCAAATCGACGTTCATCCAAAAGGTCACTATACATCTCTACTTCGGGGCATTGATAACGAAATTGACGGTTTATTGATGTTGAATCACGAATATTTTCCACTTCAAGTTTATAATGGAATGCAATTGATTTCTGATACAGTGGGTAATGGGCGACAGAAGAAAGTCAAACAAGCAATTGATGTCTCAACTGATGAGAATCCACCCAGCAATCCAGTGTTGATATCTCATCTTGCAGCAGAGAATGTTCGAGATGTTATGCGGTCGTATAATGGCACGGTTATTGATACACAGAAACTCATTGCTTGCAAAGAAACTAATCCAGACTTAGCAGATGCAGCGCGATTCTTAAATGTTCGTGACTGTGTAGAAATCATACCACGTTTACAAATAAGAGACGGACTTAGTTTGGACGGCAAGCGATTTGATGAACTTGTTTTCAATGTACCACATGCAATTATCCCTCGGAAAATGGCACCTGCAGCAACCCAGCTGCCGGATTGGTATCGCCGCATCGTTCGCGGTGCACTCCATCTACTCTACGTAAATACGTTTTATCGGCGAGCAGATAACCGAACAAAGAGAGAAGCGAGTATACTTGTTCAGGAAGCATTTCACCATCTTCTCAGAAGTGACCATGGGATGAATGTTGACAGGTTCATCGATACAGGGTGGAATGAATTTCGCCAACGGTACCGAAATATAAAATATGCGGAGCAGCGACAAGACTCGATTGAACAACAAGCCCGAGAATACGTCTTAACACTCCGCAATCACAATGTGCTAACTCAAAATGGAGACACAATCTATGCACGTGCTTCTGACCATCCCCATTCGTCACTTTCGTTCCCTTCTGGCTACTAAATATCTGAACTGACTTATTCGGACAAGAAACCCCCAATCTGTTTTCACTTTCACAACCGAAGCCGACCGACTCGACGTACGAAAGAGACAACTATAGACGACAATAAGTCTTAGTGACCAGATTCGATTAGATCCTTATTCGCGATTTGACGCCCATGCGCACGCATCTTCCGGAAGATCTTTTGCCCCAAGGGAAATCTGAACTGTTTTCTGAAGCTTGTCTGCAGACTTCTGATCTTCTATCGGTTGATCCCAAGAACTGACAATATTATGTAGGTCTTCAGTCGGATCTCCATCTTCACGGAGTTTAACACCCATTCTACACGATCGGATCCCTTCCCAAACTTTTCCCCAAGAAAATACGGCTCTGTGATCAATTGCATGGTGTTCCCTGTCTTTACAATAGCAAACCGCTCTTCTTAGATCATCAATGTCTGTTGAGACAGAGATTTTGGTAGCTCCTGCTGGTATATCGTGAACATCAATAAAGAAAACTCGGGGTAGTTCTCTCCGTTCTAATTTGCCTCTAGAATATATATGGTAAATTAATTTTGAACTAAGAAGAGGTGGTTTGAGATCATTCCTCGTGGGGAAAACTGGCAGAGTATAGAATGCCATCCGTGAATGTGGAAAATAATACTTTAACTGACTATGCTGTTCCTTATCTAATTCATACTTATAGTAATTTTCCTTTGTATTGGAACCATTGAGCCGGATTGAGCCCTTAGTACGGAATGCTTTGAATTGGAGAGCAAAAATTTTTAGCCAATTCCAATCAATTGAAATATCATAGCCAAAATCTTTCTCTTCACCACGAGTTGGATTCACAGCAACAGCATATTTAAATACTTTCCTGATATCTTGCAGTAGTTCGTGAGTAACATTCACCTCTAATGTATTTTCAGTTGGAGGTCTATCAGATGAACGTCCTACATGCATAATCTAAATCTATACGAAGGTGGTATATATTTACCTGTAATCTGCATATCCACTGTGTCAGTCACACGGTCTTTGACACAAAATCAGCAGATCGCCATCGTGCGCTGGTTAGATGGTGCAAATTGACGGAGCTTCAATGACGCTGTCGAAGGTGACATCTATTTATCGATCCAGTTAATATTTCACTTTCACTCTAGTTGGCAAAACTTTATATCTATTCTGGACAACAATTCGGCATGCCAGTGTATGCTATTTGTTACGACCTCAATAACCCAGGCCAGGAATACGACGAACTTTATAACGATATCAAGAAGTACGGATCTTGGTGGCATCATCTGGACTCCACATGGTTGGTTGAGACGTCCTCTTTGGCCAGTGACATTCGAGATGACCTAAAATCGCATCTCGACTCAAATGACGAACTGCTTGTCGTTAAGCTATCTGGAGCTTGGGCTTCGTCGGGAGTCGATAGTAGTGGAACGGATTGGCTTTATGACCATCTGTAATCGTTGAGTAGCTAGTGGAGATTGCACATTGACGATAGGAAGCAAAGCGTCTGAGTGGATTCAGTACCTCATAGCGGTCGCAAATCTCTCCAACGAAAATCCATTTGCTCCCCATCGCTAAACTGAACCCGATATATCCGATTATCGCGCTTGTCACCAGTGACATCACTCGCATTATCAGCAATGATTTTGGTAACCTTTCCCTTTCGACCATGGGCGGTCTCAAAGTCAGGATCAGTCTCATCAGGAATATCGACACGGATGCGATCCCCTTCACTGAAGCGGTGCATGAACGCCACTAGAAGATGTTGACGGTTATAACCACCTGAAATCTACCTAATACCACCGAAGCTAGACCTCTCTCGTTACAGTACCGAATTGGGCATCGGTTTTCAAGCGTGTAGTCTAGAACGATGCTCTCAGGAGCAAGTTTAGTTATCCAGTAAGGAGAGGTCCATTAAGACGAAGCCATTCACGGCGGTCTTCATAGTCTGGGATCACTGACCCAACTGCATTCCAAAACCCAGCTGAATGGTCGTCGTACTTTGCGTGAGCCAGCTCATGTACCGCGACGTAATCTTGAATTCGAACTGGGGCCCGTACAAGTCGCCAGTGCAAACGAATACTCTCATCCTCGTATTCGCCCCACGCCCGCGAGAGGTCGCAGACAGCGATTGTCACACCCTCTGCGCCAAGTTTTGGAGCGTACCGATCCACACGTTTGGGTAAATCGTCTTCGGCCTGTCGATAGTACCAATCTTCTACGGCTTGGCGCTTTCGCCGGACACTCACTTCATCGGATGGCTTGTCGCGTTCGTGGACGGTAAGGATGAATCGATCACCGTCAAATGACAATTGTGGTTCGGGTACATCGCCGGTCTCAACGTCGAGATAGTAGTGTCGTCCTCGGTAGACCAATTTCTCACCACTCATGTACTCTTTATCTCGTGGTGAGTTCGCTTGTTTTTCAAGACCATAGAACGTCTTCATCAACCATGATTGCTTGTCGTCCAGCACTGTCTCGATATCGTCTAGCGTCGCCGTCATCGGAGCACAGACAGTGAGCTCCATCGACTCGTCCATAGAGAGACTGATTGTCTCACGGTCACGCTCCCAATCAATCTCGTAAGGAATGACAATCTGGCCGATATGATACTGCCGCATGAGCATTATTGGTAGTGTTCCCGAGCAAGTTCTATGATACGGTTCGTGAGTTCGTCGCGCTCGGCCGCATCCAACTCAAGATCTGATTTGTACAGCTTGATTTTGACGTTCTTTCGTATCTGTTGTTGGATGTTCACTTTCTTCTTCCACTCTACAACAGCTGCAAGACGTTCCACGGCCGTAGCAATTTCCGCCGTTAACGCGACAAGTTTCTCCTGCTCGATGTTGTGATCTCCCCTTTCGAGGACATCTTCGAGCGCGTGATAGAACGAAAGTTCCGTCGTGTTAGCAAGGCCTTTCGACCGAGCCAATTGCTTTCGTGAACGAATTTCGTCCATCACCGCGTGAAGCTCTTCGATGATCTCCTGGTCGGTCAGTCGCTTTTGTTTGTACTTCTCGATGAGTTCCTCGACGCGTTCCTGGAGCGAACCATACTGAACGGGGTCCTCGTTGAAACGAACCGAGATTTCGTGTTTCACTGCATGTCGCATTTCACTCGCCCGTGCTTCGTCGCTCTCTAATCCTTCAATCTTCGCACTGAACACGCCCTCATCCATGATGGACACGGGATCCTCATTTAGCACGTCGATACCCTTCGACCGGATATGCTTCTGGATGAGTTCACGCACCTTCTCGCCACAGCCCTCCAAGTTCATCGAGTCGTCCCGGTAGCGCTGTTTTGCTCGGGCGAATATCTCGCTGAGCCGGTCGAGATCGTCTTTGTAGGGATTTGCCATGGGGTCCGGGAACACGATGTCCATCAACTTCAAGAAGCGCTTGTATGCGTTCTTGAACTCGATGCGGGTGTCTTCGGGTTCGAGTGTCTGAAGGCATGTCTCCATGTCGTCGAGGTCGTCGAAGAATCCGACCGCTTTCGCATGGGCGGCTTCTAGTTCCGGCTGCTTGTCCTCCAAGGGAACCATGGCGTGCTTGATATCGTCGTCGCTGAACATCGCCAGAGCCGTCTTGAGGTCGTCGGAGATACCGTAGTAGTCGACGATAAGCCCATGATTCTTCTCCGGGAATGGTCGATTGACGCGAGCGATAGCCTGCAGGAGATTATGCTCTTTCAGCGGTTTGTCGACGTACATCACCTGTGCAACCGGGGCGTCGAAGCCGGTGAGCAGCATATCACACACGACGAGCAGCTCAACTTCCCCGTCCGGGTCGACGAATTCCTCTTTGTACTTCGAGAGTTCAGTATCGCTCGGTGCCCATTGTTTGACCTCCTCAGGGTCGTTGTGGCCGTGCGAGATGATCACACGAGATTCTGGGCCGTTCAGCTCGTCCAGTTGCTTTTTGTAGCGTATGGCGGCCCGTTTGCTAGTCGTTACGACCATCCCCTTGAACGGTCGAGCGATCTCGTTCTCGAAGTGCTCGACAATGTCCAGCGTCACTTCCTCGATTCGTGATTCGGCTTCGGCGAGATCACGCTCCTTCGCGTATCGTTTCTGAATCTCGGCTTTCTCCTCGTCCGTTTTGTCGCCGAATACACGGTCAAAGATGCGGTCGAGGTTCGCGCCTTCGAGGTGGATGTCGGCGAGGCGGCCTTGGTAGAGGATTTCGACAGTCGTGTCGTCTTCGAGCGACTGGTCGATGGTGTAGGTGTCGATATAATTCCCAAATGTCTGGCGCGTGTTCTTCTCGTCCTTCTCGATTGGCGTCCCCGTGAAACCGACGTAGTAGGCCTCAGGGAGTGCCGTCCGCATATTGTTTGCCAACTTCTTGTACTGTGTTCGGTGAGCCTCGTCGACCATCACGTAGATATCGTCGCTTCGGGAGAGCACCGAGAAATCACGCTCGTCATCGTCGTGGAGTTGGAACTTCTGAATGAGCGTCGTAATAGTCTCACCCGCGTTGGTGCTGAGCTTCTCGCGAAGGTCAACCATGTCTTTGGCCTTCTTTGGATTCGGAAATCCGCAGCGCTCGAACGTGGCGTGAATCTGGTCGTCGAGTGCAGTCCGATCGGTCACAAGCAGCAGCGTCGGGTCTGGTTTCGCCCGGCGGAGCTTCAGACCGAGAAAGAGCATCGTCAGCGATTTGCCCGACCCCTGGGTGTGCCAGATGACCCCACCTTGGGCTTCCCGTCGGCTCCGGCGGTCGATGCGCTCCAGTGCCTTATGGACGGCACGGTACTGCTGGTAGCGCGCGACGAGTTTTACCGTCCCGCTCTGTTTGGTGTCGAAGACGGTGAAGTGGCGTAGTTGGTCCAACAGTCGCTCGTGGTCGAACAGCGCGTACAGCATTCGGTGCTGGGGGGAGACAAAGTCGACGCCAAATCGGTCGGCGAGGTGGTCGTCGTCGACTGGGTATGGGTCACGCCACGGTTTGTACTGCCCCTTCGGTGTTCCGTAAGTGCCCATCACCGCGCCCTCGTACCACGTCGCCACGGAGAACTGGTTGTACCGGAACAGCTCTTCCGCGCCTTCTTTACCGGTCTCAGTGCGCTCATTCTGGTAGCGCTGGAGCTGTTCGAGTGCTTCGCTTCGCGGTTCGGCGATGGTCGGGGCCTTGCACTCGATGACGCCGAGCGGGATGCCGTTGACGAACAGCACGATGTCGGGTTTGATAATCTCAATCGGTCCCTCGACGCGGAACTGGTTGAGCACGAAGAAGTCGTTGTTCTCCTGAGTCTCGTAGTCGATGTACTTGACCGTCTGGTGTTTCAGCCCGTGGCCGCGGTCCTGTTTGACCGACGTGTGGCGAATGAGTTTTTCGTGAATCTGCTCGTTCTCGGCCTTCGTGCTCGTCCCGGCGACCTGCTGAATTTCCCTGACTGCTTTGTTCAGGTTGTTCTCGTTAATCCACGGATTCAAGCGCTCGACGGCGGCCCGAAGGCGCGGTTCGAGTACGGCCGAGGATTCCGTTTCGCGCGGGTCGTGCCACGTGGTGCTTTGTTGGTCGACGACCTCCCAACCGAGTTGCTGAAGCGTGTCGAGCGCAGGACGTTCGGACTCGGCGTACTCTTTGGGCATGGGTTAGTTGTCGGTGTTGACGCGGACTTTTCCGGTGAGGAGATCCTGCATGAGGCCACGTTTGAGGTCCTGAAGTTTCTGTTTGTACTCTCGTTCATTCTGAATCCGCTTTTTCACCGCCTGAATCACCTCAACAATACGATCTTGCTCTGTTCTGCTTGGAACTGGTATAGGCATACTTAGCAGGTCAGACCCAGCAAGGTTCTTTTGGCTCGAACCTCTGGCAAGAACATCCACTTTTTTACTTCCTACTGAGCTGTTGACGTACTCTCGAAGAAACAGTGGGTTCAGTCCATCGTCCAACCGGAACCGTATCATGTATGCGCCCGGAACTGTTGGTATTTCGTAATCATCCCAGATTGTACAAATACCACAGTAGGCACCTGTGCGGCTAATTATGAAGTCGCCTTTTTTCAGTAGATGATCCTCAAAATCACTGGGATCTAAATCTGCGAGAGGCATAGTCTCATGATTGATTCCGCCATCATCATTCAGATCTGTAGTACGTAATGTTGCAAGGGCACCATTCTCATCATATTCATCCGAACTGAAACGAGGGCCGTAAGCACTATCAGTGGTAAATTCTGAGAGCGGAGCAATATCCCAGTCAAGAGGTGCTTCAATCAACCGGCGAGTGCCTACTTCTCGATCATCAGAATAACCAGTGGTGAATAAGTCCTTTTGAACTCCGGAAAGCAGTTCGTTTGTCTTCTCGATAATCACGTCTGTCTGCTGAATCCGCTCATCGACAGTCGAGAGTATGTCGGCGATGCGGCGTTGTTCGGGGAGTGAAGGGAGCGGAATCTGCAACCCACCTTTGAATACGTCACTCGGGACACGCTGGCGGCCGGTCGAACCCTCCATGAGAGAGATGGTGACTGACCGGAACTCGGGGAGGTTCGAGAGATAGTATACGAACTGCTCGTCAGTCACCCCTTTTCGTGGATGGAATACGAGGAACTCGGTTGAGCCAGAACCCACCTCCGTCTCTAACCCATTTATGAATGCAATCTTCCCGTTTTCCGTGCACGGCGTAATCTTGGCGTAGACGGTATCTCCGTTTTTGAACCACGTCGTCGTGCAATCGTCCTTCTCGCGCTCAGTCCAGTATTCGATGGTTTGCTTGTCCTCGTCCACAGCGTCCATCGGGAGGTAGTTGAACGGACCATTATCAGGCTTGTCGTACCGGGGGTTAAGTTCGATAGCCTCCTCAAAGGGCACCGCGTCCCACTCTTCCGGAATCGCAATCGAACGGGGTCCCAGTCGGACAACGTTGTCGTCCTCGTTGCGGTTCGACTGCTCAATTGCTTCACTCATCGGTATTCCAACTCCTCCATGTATTGCTGAAACTCCTCGTCGGTCTTCCGACGCTCTTCAGCCAACTCATCCAACTCCCGAAGTTTCTCGCTCACGTCGATGGGTTCCTCGGGTTCGGTCGTATCGACGTAGCGCGGAACGTTCAGGTTCCAGTCGTTCTCCTCGATTTCTTCCAAATCGACCAGCCGACTATGGTGGTCCTCCTCACGTCCTGTAAGATGCGTTTCGGCCAGATACTCGACACCCTCCTGTGTCAACTGGTTCTGATTCGAGAGTTCCTCGAAGACCTGCACGCCGGATTCCCGAAGCGTCTGGTCCTCTGCGTAGATGAACTGAACCTTGCCCTTGCGCTCCTCGGGCTTGTCCTTGTTCATGATGAGGATGCACCCGGGTGAGCCAGTGTTATAGAACAGATTCTCGGGGAGTGCGATGACGGCCTCAATGAGGTCGGCTTCCAGAATCGGCTTGCGAATCTTCTTCTCTGAGCGCGAGCGGAACAACACGCCGTTATCCATCACGATGCCTGCCTTCCCGGTCTCCGA